>JAFRIQ010000049.1 GCA_017432725.1 Bacillota bacterium | reverse complement strand
CTCTAAGACCTGCAGACACTGCGGATATATAAAGAACGACCTGAGTCTTTCTGACAGAGTGTGGGTATGTCCTGAATGCGGATGCATAATAGACAGAGACGTGAATGCTGCAATAAACATAAAAAACGAAGGCCTTAAGGCAATATCCTGAAGGCCTTACAAATCATCAGAACCGCGGGGCACGCGGGGATAGCCTGTTATATCTGAGAGGGTTGCCTCTCTTGAGCAGGAAGCCCCGGCCTCTATAGGCTGGGCGAGCATGTCACGACTTTCAAGAAATTGAAAGTCTTTTTTTGTCTGATGAGTTGACAGTTCCTGATAGAATATAATAAACTGTAAAAAAATGGTAATATCGCTCATGGAGCCACTATGAAAAAGATAATTGAAATATCCATTGATGATGAAAGATATCCTGATCAGCTGAAAAGTATAAAACAGCCTCCGAAGAAACTATACTGCATCGGAAACATTTCATTGCTGAAGAGACATTGTATCGCAGTTGTAGGGACAAGAAGATGCACTTCATACGGTAGCTGGGCAGCATATGAAATAGGAAAAGCGATCGCAGGATGCGGCGTCACTGTTGTGAGCGGAATGGCTACAGGCATAGATTCAAGGGCGCATCAGGGTTGTCTTGACGTAAACGGAACAACTATTGCCGTCCTCGGTACATCGATAGATGTGTGTTATCCAAGATCCAACAGACAGCTTTACGAAAGGATAGCAGAAGAAGGTCTTATAGTTTCAGAATATGCTCCGGGAGAAAAGACAGGCCCCTGGTCATTCCCAGCGCGCAACAGGATCATTTCAGGTCTGTCTAAAAGCGTGGTTGTTGTAGAAGGTGCATTAAAAAGCGGATCTATGATCACCGCGAATTATGCTCTAGAACAGGCAAGGGATGTATACGCTGTTCCGGGTAATATATCGAATCCGGCAGCAGAAGGAGTCAATATGCTCATAAACGACGGAGCGACTCCCATAACCTCAATCGAATGGGTAGCAGAAACGTTGGGAATAACGAAAAGCGAACTGTGAAAGGTAAGCTAAATATGAAAATAATATGAATTGTTAGCACTCCGTATTGACGAGTGCTAATTTTGATGCTATAAGTATAGAGGCATATTTGTCTTGACAAGTCAAGTTACTCACATTATATATAGAAGAAAATCATATTTTCTGAACAGATAAAGGTGAAAAATGGCAACATCAAAGAATCTAATAATAGTTGAGTCTCCCTCAAAAGCTAAAACTATAGAGAAGTTTTTGGGAAGCAAATACAGAGTAATAGCATCCAAGGGTCATATAAGAGATCTGCCCAAAAGCAGAATGGCCGTAGATATAGAAAACGATTTCGAACCTGAATATATCAATGTCAGGGGCAAAGCAGACGTGATCAAGGAAATAAAAACTGCTGCAAAAGCAAGTTCCAAAGTCTTTCTGGCAACAGACCCTGATCGTGAAGGCGAAGCTATTGCATGGCATATTTGCAACGTCCTTGGAATAAAGCCCGAGGATGCCAACAGGATAGAATTCCATGAGATAACCAAATCGGCCATAACACAGGCGGTAAGCAATCCACGTCCTATAGATATGAATCTTGTCGATGCACAGCAGGGCAGACGAGTTACGGACAGGATCGTAGGGTATGGTATAAGCCCCGTGCTTTGGGCAAAGGTCGGGAAAGGACTGTCTGCAGGAAGAGTACAATCTGTCGCTCTTAAGATAATCTGCGACAGAGAGGATGAAATAGAAGAGTTCGACCCCAAGAAATACTGGGCTATCTCTGTTGACCTTACCAAACCCGGAAAGACCGCTTCTGCCACGAAAAAGAACAGTTTTACCGCTAGACTCGATAAGATCGACGGTAAAAAGGTAGTGATACCTGATGAGAAAAACGATGCAACGGTTTCAACGGCGGATCTTGCAGAGAAGATCGTAAAGGATCTCGAAAACGGTAAATATATCGTAAGCAACATAGAGAACAAAGAAACAACCACGAAACCTTACGCTCCGTACACCACTTCTTCGATGCAGCAGGATGCATCGGTCAGACTTGGATTCGCTCCAAAAAAGACTATGATGATAGCTCAGCAGCTTTACGAAGGTATGGCTGTCAAGGGACACGGTACCGTTGGTCTCATCACATATATGAGAACAGACTCCGTACGTATATCTCCGGAAGCTGACAGCGCCTGCAAAAAGCTCATAAGCGAACAGTACGGAAAAAATTACGTTGGAAGCAATAACTTCGCAAATAAAGGACAGAACACTCAGGATGCCCACGAAGCGATCAGGCCATCCTACGTAGATCTTACACCAGATGAGATACAAAGTTCTCTCAATTCGGATCAGTTCAAGCTATACAAGCTCATATGGTCCAGATTCGTTGCTTCCAGAATGGGCGCCGCAGTCTACGATTCATGCGGTGTGGATATAACTTGCGGGAAATACAGTCTCCATGCAAACGGACGTAAGCTGAAATTCGACGGATTCCTCAAGGTATACAGCGTCAGTTCGGAAGATAAAGATAAAATGCTTCCGGCTATAGAAAAAGGTGAAGAACTGACGTGCCTTACAGTTAATTCCGAAGCAAAGGAAACGGAACCGCCTTCAAGATTCACTGAAGCAAGCCTTATCAGGGAACTTGAAGAGAAGGGAATAGGCAGACCGAGCACCTATGCGCCTATAGTCTCTACCCTTATGGAGAGAAGATACGTAAAGAAGGATAAGAAGGTCCTGGTACCGACAGATCTCGGAAGGAAAATTACAAACGATATCATGGAGGAATACTTCAAGGATGTCATAGACATCAATTTCACTTCCGATATGGAAGACAACCTGGATAAGGTGGCTGAAGGGGAACTCCAGTGGAAGAAAGTAGTAGGAGACTATTACGGCGTACTGAAAGACGAGATAAAAACGGCAAAAGAACAAGCTGAAAAAATACAGCCTGTGCTTGAACTTGTAGACGAGACCTGCCCTAACTGCGGAAGGCAGCTTGCCAAACGTCACAGCAGATACGGAGACTTCCTGGCATGTACAGGATTCCCAGAATGTAAATATACAAAATCAATAATTATGGAAACAGGTGTGAAGTGCCCATCCTGCGGCGGTGATATCATCGTAAAACGCAGCAAAAAAGGCAAAACTTTCTACGGTTGTTCCAATTATCCGAACTGCGAGCAGGTATACTGGTACAAACCGGTGGATAAAAAGTGTCCCAAGTGCGGATCGCTCCTGGTGGAAAGAGGACGTATGCTTTACTGTTCGGACCAGAATTGCGGATACAAAGAGAAGAAATAGGGGGTAAATATGGAATTTAGAGCGACAACTATCTGTCTCGTCAGAAGAAGTCCTGAAGACATAGCCATTGCCGGCGACGGTCAGGTGACTATGGGCGAGACAGCAATTATGAAAAATTCTGCGAAAAAGATCAGAAAGATCTACAGGGATCAGGTTCTTTGCGGATTCGCGGGTTCAGTTGCTGATGCGTATTCTCTGATGGAAAAGTTCGAAAAAAAGATGGAAGAGTACAACGGCAACCTGAAAAGAGCTGCAGTAGCTCTTGCGCAGATGTGGAGGCTGGATCAGGCTTCAAGAAATCTTGATGCGCTGATGCTTGTGGCTGACAGGGAAAGCGTGCTGGTTATTTCCGGCAACGGCGAAGTGATCGAGCCCGATTATGACTTCGTAGCCATAGGTTCGGGCGGTAATTACGCATACGCAGCCGCTCACGCCTTATACAACCACACGGATATGGATGCGGCATCCATCGCGGAAGAAGCGCTTCGCATCGCTTCAGATATCTGCGTATATACCAACAGTCACATCTCCGTAGAAAAACTGTAAGGAGGTATACAGATGGCAACAGAATTCAAAAGCATGACTCCTAAAGAAATAGTCGAGGAGCTTGATAAATATATAATCGGTCAGGACAGCGCCAAGCGTTCTGTAGCTGTAGCCTTAAGAAACAGATACAGACGGAGTCTCGTCCCTGAAGAGATCAGAGATGAGATCACTCCCAAAAACATTCTCATGATGGGCCCCACCGGAGTAGGTAAGACAGAGATAGCGAGGAGACTTGCCAAGCTTATGGACGCTCCGTTCATCAAGATAGAAGCTACGAAATTCACTGAAGTAGGTTACGTCGGAAGAGACGTGGAATCTATCATCAGGGATCTTATGGAAGCATCTATGCGCGTCACTAAGCAGAAGCATATGGACGAAAAGTACGAGGTGGCCAAGGATATTGCAGACCAAAAGATCATAGAAGCAATAATCCCCGGTAAGGTAAAGACAGGTTCCGGTGTAAGAAACCCATTCTCAGGTCTCATGGGCGGCGGACAGGCTACCTATACTCAGACAAACGAAAAAGTTGAGACTCCCGAAGAAGACAGCGAAGTGCTCCTGGCCAGAGATCAGGTGCGCCAGCAGCTCAAAGACGGCCTTCTCGAAGATCAGTATATAGAGATTGACGTTATCGAGCAGCCAAAGGACAATACACTTGACGTGAACGGCGGAGGAACGATACAGATAGGTAATATTTTCGGAAACATGATGCCTCCGAAAACAAAAAAGCGTAAGGTAAAAGTATCCGAAGCCAGAAAGATTCTTATCGAACAGGAAGCGCAAAAGCTCATCGATATGGATCAGGTACAGTCTGAAGCTCTTGAGAACTGCGAACAGAACGGCATAGTTTTCCTGGATGAGATCGATAAGATCGCAAACAGCGGAAATTATCACGGTGGGGCAGACGTATCCCGCGAGGGGGTGCAAAGAGACATACTTCCTATAGTTGAAGGAAGCGTAGTGAATACTAAGTACGGTCCCGTGAAAACAGATCATATACTTTTCATAGGCGCCGGCGCTTTCTCAGTAGCCAAGCCCACAGACCTCATACCGGAACTCCAGGGAAGATTCCCGATCCGCGTGGAATTGGAAAGCCTTACGAAAGAAGATTTCAAGAGGATCCTGCTAGAGCCGCATAACGCTCTTACGAAACAGCATGCCGCTCTTATGGAAACAGAGGGAGTAAAGGTAGAATTCACCGATGATGCTATCGAAGAGATCGCATCCATGGCCAGCATCATGAACGAGCAGACCGAGAACATCGGAGCAAGAAGACTCCATACCATCATGGAGAAGCTCTTTGAAGATGTATCCTTCAATCTGCCGGATCCGGAGATCACCAGCGTAAAGATCGATGCTGATTATGTACGCGGTAAGTTCGACGAAGTCATACGTAAAGACGATATAGAAAAATACATCCTGTAATGGCCCATTTCGACGAAAACAACAACGTGATACAAGAGGAAACAGCCCGTGCCATACTGATAGGCGTCAGTCTTGGCACGGACATTTCCTATTCCATGGAAGAACTGAAAGGCCTCGCTGAAGCTGCAGGTGCCGAAGTTCTTGCGATGATGACCCAGAACGTGGAAAAGATCAATGCAGGAACTTATGTTGGCACAGGCAAACTTCAGGAACTGGCTGAATGCTGCACCAATATGGAAGCGGATCTTGTAATATTCAACGACGAACTGTCGGGCATGCAGTTGAGGAACATCGAGAATGCATGCGGAGTGAAAGTCATAGACAGAACGATACTGATCCTCGACATATTTGCATCAAGAGCTACCAGCGCTGAAGGAAAGCTTCAGGTGGAACTTGCTCAGCTTTCCTACAGACTTCCGAGACTTATAGGTTTCGGAAGATCTCTTTCCAGGCTCGGCGGAGGTATCGGTACAAGAGGTCCCGGCGAAACAAAACTGGAAAGCGACAGACGACATATCCAGCACCGTATGGATTTCATAAAGTCTGAGATAAAAGCTATAAAATCTACGAGGGCTACCCAGAGAGCAAAAAGAGAAAAATCTGAGATCCCTGTCGTTGCTTTGGTCGGTTATACCAATAGCGGTAAATCTTCCATAATGAATGCTCTCCTCGATAAAGAGGATAGAGAAGATAAAAAAGTGTTCGAGAAGGACATGCTTTTCGCTACTCTCGACACGTCGCAGAGGCTCATAACTCCTGACGACAGGCACAGCTATATACTTATCGATACCGTAGGCTTCGTAAGCAAGCTTCCTCATTCGCTGGTATCTGCATTTAAATCCACGCTCGAAGAAGCTGTTAACGCGGATCTTTTGGTACAGGTAGTCGATGCCTCCTATGAAGCCAAGGATTTCTATATAGACGTTACCAATTCCGTACTGAAGGAACTCGGAGCAGAAGACAAGCCTATGATCATGGCATTCAACAAGTGCGACCTGCTCAGCGAACCGCTCAATACCGTGGGATACGGACAGGATTGCGTCGTGGTATCAGCCAGGACAGGAGAGGGGCTCGACGAACTTTCACAGCTCATTCAGTCGAAGATATATGCTGAAACGAAGGTCGTATCGCTTCTCATTCCCTATACTGACGGCAGCGTTCTTAGCTCCATAATTGACAAGAACAAGCCCTTGGAAACCGAATATTCTGAAAACGGCACTATCATAAAGGTCGAACTTTCTTTTGCCGATATAAGCCGCTACGGCAAGTATATATACGATGATTAAGTATGTTACAGTAGCCAGAGAAGCAGAGGCTGAAGATATAATTGAAAAATCCCGTTTCATTGCTCATATACGCAGAGCGGACAGCAAGGAAGAAGCGGAAGGGTTCATCGCAGAAATAAGAAAGAAATACAAGGATGCGACTCATAACGTTCCTGCTTTTGTCATCGGTGAGAAACAGGAGCTTCAATGGGCATCGGACGACGGAGAACCAAGCGGAACTTCCGGCGCTCCCATGCTGCAGATGATAGTGAAAGAAGGACTTACCAATACAGTCATTGTTGTCACAAGGTATTTCGGCGGGATAAAACTTGGGACCGGCGGACTTGTAAGGGCATATACGGGCGTAGCTAGGAAAGCCCTCGACCTTGCAGGAAGATATGAAGTTAAGGATATGAGCACCATGAAAGCCCGTATCCCGTACTCGCTTCTGACTCGTATACAAAGAGACGCGGCTGAAACCGGTTATGAGATCAGTGATGTTGTATATGAAGATGAACTTATTCTGACGCTATATTTTGAGAGTGAAAAAGAGGATATCATAGCGAGTCATCTTTCGGATTTTTCTGCCGGAAAAATTCAATATTCTATTGACAAATAATACTTTTACCTTTAATATTATCAAGTGCGTCGACTAAATATTGACGATGAATTTTGGTCGTTTAGCTCAGTTGGTTAGAGCACCTGCCTTACAAGCAGGGGGTCATAAGTTCGAGTCTTATAACGACCACCATTTGCGGCCCGGTAGTTCAGTTGGTTAGAATGCCAGCCTGTCACGCTGGAGGTCACCGGTTCGAGCCCGGTTCGGGTCGCCATCTTGTTTTTTGAAAATTCAATAGTGTATTCGCTGGCGTGGCTCAATGGCAGAGCAGCTGATTTGTAATCAGCAGGTTGTTG
>JAFRIQ010000048.1 GCA_017432725.1 Bacillota bacterium | reverse complement strand
CTCTAAGACCTGCAGACACTGCGGATATATAAAGAACGACCTGAGTCTTTCTGACAGAGTGTGGGTATGTCCTGAATGCGGATGCATAATAGACAGAGACGTGAATGCTGCAATAAACATAAAAAACGAAGGCCTTAAGGCTATATCCTGAAAGCCTTAGAGCTTACCAGAACCGCGGGGCACGCGGGGATAGCCTGTTATATCTGAGAGGGTTGCCTCTCTTGAGCAGGAAGCCCCGGCCTCTATAGGCCGGGCGAGCATGTCACTATACTGTCCGGCGGGAAGTGTGGTATTATCTAAAATAAGGTGTGATTTTTATGGAAGATAAGACATTCAAAGTTACAGTACTGGGCTGCAGGGGATCTGTGCCCGTGTCAGGGAAAAAGAGTCTCCTCTACGGAGGGGAAACGTCATCCTACAGAGTGGATGCCGGCGAGGAGATCATATACCTGGACGCCGGGAGCGGCATATATACGGACAGACCGGAAGAAGGGAAAAGGGTAAGCATACTCCTTTCCCATTGGCACATAGACCACCTGGTAGGTCTTGGCATGTTCCTTCAGAAAAACAGGATAAAAGCAGATATCTACGGACCTGCGGAGACCGATGAAGAAGCCGCGAAGCTTCTGCGCACCCTTTATTCTCCTCCCTTCTGGCCGGTGGAGATGGAAGCTCTGGGAGCAAAGATCCACGCTCTTCCTTACGAGATGAAAATAGGAGAGGTCGAGGTAAGTTCCGCAGAAGGTTCCCACCCGAACGGGTGCCGCATAATAAAGCTTGAATATGAAGGAATGTCCGTTGTCTACGCTACGGATTTCGAAGCTTTGGACGGTGCAGAAGACAGGCTTGCAGAACTTGCGGAAGGTACGGAGCTTTTGCTTTTCGACGGTCAGCTGAAAGAAGATGAGGCCGAAAAGTCCAGGGGATGCGGGCACTCGACGCCGGAAACGGGCCTTATGATAAAAAGAAGAAGCAAAGCCAAAAGGCTCGTCATAGTCCATCATGCGGCGGACAGGAGCGACGATGAGCTTCTTGAAATGGAAAAAGAGCTCAGGGAAAAGGATGAAAACTGCCGGTTTGCAAGAAAGGGCGATGAACTTCTTTCCCTTTCGCAGGAATGTCACAATAGATAACGATATATCGTGCCGGCAGATGGTGATACAGAGACCGTATAGTCATTTACCAGGTAAAGAAAGGTTTTAGATGCAGACATCCAGCATAGCGATCGCTTTTGAAAAACTCAAAAATACGAGAGACCTGGGCGGAATGAGCGGCATCGATGGCAGAAAGATAATCCCGGGGAAACTCATAAGGAGCGGACATCTTGAGCCCGCAAGCGAAGGTGATATACAGACTCTGGGCGCAATGACCGATATCATAGTTGATTTCCGGACGGATAAGGAATGCGAGGAGAAGCCCGATCCCGAGATCCCGGGAACGGAATATATCCATCTCCCGGCGGTAAGGGACGTTGTTGCGGGTATGACGAGAGAAAAGAAAGCGGGTGAAAGCGTTTTCAGAACTCTCGGAAACGACCCCTCGGGCGCGCTTAAATATATGTGCAGCGTATACGAGGATTTCGTTAAGGATGAAGGCTGCCTGGGTTGTTACAGGTCCTTTATCGATGTGCTTCTGAGGAATCCCGGAAAGGCCGTGCTTTGGCACTGTACTGCGGGGAAGGACCGTACGGGATTTGCAGCGCTTCTGATACAGGAGATACTGGGAGTCAGAAGAGAAGACATTTTCGAGGACTATCTCAGAACGGGTGAATATCTGCGGGGCGATGTCGACAGGCTCATCGCGTATTTCGGCGGAAAACAAGGCGGCGGAAAAGAGACGGAAGAAGCTCTGGGCTATCTGTTCGGGACCAGCGAACTCTACCTCAAAGCAGTATACGGGAAGGCGGAGGAACTGTACGGCAGTTTTTCCGGCTTCATAGAAAAAGGACTAAAGGTAACAGAGGAAGAGGCAGAACGCCTGAGGGATATATATCTTGACTAGCATATGAGGACACGGGTATGGAGCATAAGATCATAAAAAAGGACGATAAAACCTGGATCATCCAGGAAGGAGATATACGGATGTTCATCCTCGCAGGCGATGAAAAGGCTCTGCTCATCGATACGGGACTCAGCGTAGAGAACGTCAGAGGTATAGCGGAGAGCCTGACGGGTCTTCCTGTTTTCCTTTTGAACACCCATGCGGACAGGGATCATACCGGATGCAACGAGCAGTTCGACTGCTTTTTCATGCATCCTGCAGAGACTCCTAATTTCGAAAGGACGGGAAAAAAGGGAGTCATAGTACCTGTGGAGGAAGGCGATGAGATAGACCTGGGAAACAGGAAACTCAGGATCATACATATACCGGGTCATACTCCCGGAAGCATAGGCGTTTTGGACGTAAACAGACGCGTACTTATAAGCGGAGATCCTGTCCAGCAGAACGGCGCGATCTTCATGTTCGGAGAACAGCGCAGCATGGAGGATTACGTCAGGGGTCTCGAACATCTCGAAGGATATATCGATGAGTTCGACGAACTGTGGCCCTCTCACGGGGATCTTCCCGTGGCTCCTTCGGTCATATCCGAAGTGCGCCTCGGCGCAGAAGACGTTCTTGCCGGAAAGATAAATGGGGTTCCCAAGGAAGTGCACGGCAGCCAGATAACTGCCTACGATATAGGTGTCGCTACGCTTCTTTGCGAACAATGATATGCATCCCGTTTTCGGGAAAACTGTTTTTAGATCCAATTAAACTGATATATAGCATAGGAGGTTTTTTAGATGAAGAGTAAAACGGGAAAGGTACTTTACCTTCTGCTGGCGGCTTTGATGGTATGCGTTGCCCTGGCGGGATGCGGCAAAGGTTCAGATGCTCCGGATAAGGAAGATACGGAGGTTGCGTACACCATAGATAACATAAGGAATTATGTTGTCGGTGTCGATGAGCCCGTTGAACTTTCCGACGGTAGTCAGCAGCCCATAATCAACTTTGATAACGCTGCGACAACCCCGGCTCTCAAGCCCGTCATGGATGCGGTGGATGAAGAACTCAAGATGTACGGATCCATAGGAAGAGGGTTTTCACAGAAATCCAATCATTCAACGGATCTCTATCTCGAGACAAGAGATACGGTCCTTGATTTTGTAGGGGCAGATCCCGATTATTATACCTGCTTCTACGTGAACAATACCACAGACGGACTGAACAAACTGGCTTCAGCTCTCATAGAGAGCGAAGACGATCTGGTGCTGTGCACGAGGATAGAGCATCACGCCAACGATCTTTCATGGCGTGAGCGCTGCCACGTCATTTACGCGGAAGTCGACGATCAGGGCCGCATCATCTATGACGACATAGAAAGGCTCCTGACTGAAAATGAAGGCAGGGTCAAATACGTATGCGTGACCGCAGCCTCCAACGTCACCGGCTACGTCACCGACGTTCACAGAGTGGCAAAGATGGCCCACGCCCACGGCGCAAAGATCATAGTGGACGGAGCCCAGATAGTTGCCCACAGGCAGTTCTCCATGAAGGGAGAGACCCCTGAAGAGGATATTGACTTTTTCGTATTCTCCGCCCACAAGATGTATTCTCCTTACGGAGGCGGCGCAGTAGTAGGACCCTGGGAGATCCTGGTACAGCATATGCCCGAGTTCTACGGAGGAGGCATAGTCAAGCTGGTTACGGATTACAACGTGGCATACAAGAGCGCTCCCGACGTATACGAGGCGGGCTCTCCCAACTATCCGGGAATAGTGGGTATGGCTAGAGCCATGGAAGTTCTCAAAGAGGTAGGCTTCGACGCCATCTCAGAACATGAGAAGGTCCTCAACAGAAGGCTCATTGACGGTCTTTCCAAGATAGATAAGGTAATAATCTACGGAGATACACAGAACATAGACGACCGCGTAGGCGTAGTGTCCTTCAACTTCGAGGATATAAACTCCTTCGTCCTTGCGGCAAGGCTTTCCGATACGGGCGGAGTCGCGACAAGAAGAGGCGCTTTCTGCGCTCATCCCTACGTATGGCGTCTCATGGGCATATCCGATGAGCAGGCCTCGACATATGAGAACTGTATCGATATGAACACGCCGGGCATGATACGCGTAAGCTTCGGTATCTACAATACGGAGGAAGAAGTAGATCAGTTCCTCGAGATACTGAACGGCGTAGTCGATACCATGAGGGGAACGGATAACTTCAACCTCGGCGCAGAACCGGAGTTCTAAATGAATAAAAATACGCTTATTTAGGGTAAAAGCATAGAAAAATACAAAATAGTGCTTGACAATCACATAATATTCCCTTAATATCCTTCAAAAGCAATATAACAAAACACGGACAGATAGAGGCGCGGAGCATCAGCAGCCTTTGGGAGCCTGCAGCAGGCGATGAACATAGGCGAGGGGTATTCCGCCGAAGCACACAAAAGCGCTGCGCTCATGTGTCGCTGGGAGAACGGCTGACAGCCGTTCTACTGTCACACTGAAGAAGTGTGGAGAGCTATCGCTGCTTATACTAAAAATCAGAGATCTACCTGATAGTATTCTGAGCGGTCAAAGCTTTCGACTTTGGCCGTTTTTTGTTAGCCGGAAGTACCTTTAAGAAGAAAGGAAAGGTGAACATTATGGATAACGAACAGAGGATCAGGGATCTCGCTTCCGAAAACACCGGTTTTCGCAGAGAGATAAGCCTTTTCGGAGGGATCAGCATCATCGGAGGCATCATGGTGGGCTCGGGGATATTCTACCTGGGTTCCTACGTGCTCATGAGATCAGGAATGAGTCAGGGTCTGGCGCTTCTTTGCTGGATCATAGGGGGCGTCGTTTCGCTCCTCGGAGGGCTTTGCTATGCGGAGCTTGGAACTTCCATCCCAAAGGCAGGAGGCGGCGTAGTATATCTTTCGGAAGCATATCATCCGGTGGTAGGCTTCCTAAGCGGATTCAACAGCTGGGTCATAGGCGGCCCCGGCTCGATTTCAGCCCTTGCCATAGCCCTGCCTACGGCGCTGGCGCCGCATCTTGGGTTCGGGGATATGGGGATCAAAGTATTCGCTACGGTCCTCATCATAGGACTTACAGCATACAACTATTTCGGAGTAAGGGGCGGGAGCAGGCTGCAGAACGTCACTATGGTAGCTAAGCTGCTGCCGATATTCCTCATTATTGCCGTAGCTCTTTTCGCGGGCAAGGCTACGCCTGACCTGTCGCTGACAGTAAGGCACACCGAGACCGTAGCATCGGCTAATCCCATCAGTATGGTGGCTTTCTCGGTCATAGCCACTTTATGGGCATACGAAGGGTGGACGAACCTCAACATAGTTACAGAAGAGATCAAGGATCCGAAGAAGAATCTTCCCCTCGCTCTCATAATAGCCATAGGCGGGGTCACCGTGCTCTACACGGTATTCAACTTCTCCATCTACAGGGTCCTTGACGCGGATACCATATACAGCGAGATCTCTGCAGGCAACTATTTCCTGGGAACAGTGGTCGCCGGGAAGACCCTGGGAGCAGCGGGAGCGGTCATAGTCATAGTTACCATGGTCATATCCATGTTCGGATCGCTCAACGGATGCATACTCGCTTTCCCAAGAGCATACTACGCAATGGCCAAGGGAGGGCATTTCTTCCCTTCTTTCGGCAGATTGCACCCTAAGTACAGGATACCTCATGTGGCGCTCATAGTGCAGGCTGTCATTTCTCTGGTTCTCGTATGGATCAGCTCCCTCAATCAGCTGACGAATCTGGTCGAGTTCGGAGGATGCCTGTTCAACTTCCTCATAGTGCTCTCGGTACTGATACTTAGAAAAAAATATCCGGGACTCGAAAGACCCTACAAGGTCTGGGGCGGAGTGGTGACCGTAGTGATCACAGCCCTTTTGTTCCTGGGTCTTGTGGTAAATACCTTTATAGACGATCCGAAGAGCGCTATCATAGGGATGGCGGTCCCTGCAGTAGGCTTCATCATGTACTTCATACTCGGCAAGTACAACGAGAAGCATCCGTTAAAGGAAGAAGAGTAACGGTTTTGGGAGGAAAGAAAGATGAAAACACTTTACTATGACGCAAAAGTATACCTTGGCGAAGGCCGGTTTGCTGAAGCCGTTCTCGTAAACGGAAGCGATATAGAGGCGGTAGGGAAGGCAGAGGAGATATCTGTTTCAGACGCAGAAAGGATCGACTGCGGCGGACGGACCATCATACCCGGCTTCAACGATTCCCACTGTCATCTGCTCATGGTGGGAGCTATGGTCAACAGGCCCCGTATAAGCAACATAAAGTCCATCGATGCAATGGTGGAAGTGTGCAGGCAGTTCATAGAAGAACATCCTTCTGTCAGAAACGAAGGTCTTCACGGTTTCGGATGGAACCAGGATCTTTTCACGGAAGGAGAAAAAAGGATACCAACACGGCACGATCTGGACAGGATAAGCACCGAATTTCCCGTGGTGCTGGAAAGGACCTGCGGACACATACTGACCTGCAATACTAAAGCCATAGAGATGCTGGGGCTTGATGAAAATTCCCCCGATCTTGAGGACGGAAGCTTCTGGAGAGAGGAAAACGGATATCCCAGCGGAGTCTTCGCTGAGAACGGATGCTATCTTCCCATAAGGCTCATCCCGGAGCTCAGCGAGGCGCAGATGAAAGAAAATTATCTTGCCGCCATGAGATATGCAACTTCCCTGGGCGTTACCAGCGTACAGTCCAACGATCTGTCTGTGAACAAGGATCCGAACGGTATCATAAGCAGGGTCATCGACGATGTATATGAAAACGAAGATACGACGCTTCGGTACAGGTATCAGATATGCTGCACCACTCCAGAGGAGATAAGGGAGTCTGCTGAAAACGGTATGTTCTCCAGATACGGACAGCTCCTATTCGGCAGACAGGTCACGGTGGGTCCTCTCAAGCTCTTTAAGGACGGATCTCTGGGAGCAAGAACGGCGCTTATGAGAAATGAATATGCTGACGATCCCAGGAACTTCGGTATGGACTGCATGGCGCCGGAAATTATGGACAGCCTCGTATCAGTAGCCGATGAATTGGGAATACAGGTCGTGACTCATGTAATAGGAGACGGCGCGGTGGAAGGCACCGTAGAAAGTTATGAGAAAGTCATAGGAAACGGACCCAACAAGAACAGAGACGCTCTGATCCACTGCCAGATAACGGATATGCCACTTATGGAGAGGATAAGAAGATCGGATATACACATATTCTATCAGCCTATTTTTCTTAACTACGACCTTCACGTAGTGGCATCCAGAGTAGGGGCGGAAATGGCTTCAACGTCCTATGCCTTCGGTACGGCAATAAGAAACGGCAGCCATGTATCCTTCGGAACGGATTCTCCTGTCGAGGATATAGACCCATTCGCCGGCATCTTTTCAGCAGTGACAAGAAAAGACCTCAGCTGCTTCCCGGAGGGAGGCTTCTGCCCCGGAGAATGCGTGACCGTCGAACAGGCCGTGGACGCATATACCATAGGCAGTGCTGAAGCCGAGTTTGCGGAAAACTGGAAAGGCCGCATAGCCCCGGGGTATGTTGCGGACATGGTTATCCTGGACAGAGACATATTCACTGTGCCTCATGACGAGATAAAGGATATACGTCCCGTCTGCACCATATTCGACGGAAAGCAGGTCTACGGAACTATATAGGGAAAAGAAAAACTTACGCCGCCGTGCATCATACAGGTGCACGGCTTTTTATATCGAAAATAGTGTTGACAATAGTTCGGTACCGAAGTAATATATAGATGCTTCGGCACCGAACAATTTGTTTGCCGATGCAGAAGGGGAACGTATTTTAAAGCAGTCTTTTGAAGAAAGGGGTATGAATATGGGATTCGACAGAATAAGCGAAAACGATGACAGCAATGTGATGGCGGCGGTGATGCATCTTCAGAGAGCGATGAGAAGGGGCCCCGTGCATGGGCACGGTCCTCACGGAATGGGTCCGCATCACGGAAGACCGGAGGGAAAAGTTCACTGTCCCAAAGGTCCTGAGATGAGACACGGCCACGGCATGAACGAGGGCAGGCTCATCCAGGCTCTCTCGGACAAGGAGAGCATGACGACACAGGAACTGATGGAAGTCCTCGACCTCCGTCCGTCTTCCATGTCCGAACTTCTTGCGAAGCTCGAAGACAGAGGACTGATCGTCCGCAGCCAGAGCGAAGACGACAAGAGAGTCAACATAGTCTCTCTTACGGACAAAGCGCGCAACATCCGGGAAAGGATCTCGGAAGAGCGCGCAGCAAGGATGGCAGTGTTCACAGCCTGCTTCACCGAAGATGAAGCGAAGGAATTCTGCAGGCTCTGCAACAAGCTCAGCGACCATCTCGAATCGCTGAGGATGGTGAGATAAACAGTATCTGAAAAAAGAAAGGACGCGTCAGCGTCCTTTCTCTTTTACTCCGGCAAGCATGCCGGCTGTATACATATTGTACAGGTCGTCTATATCCGTGCCTTTGGTGTAATGATCCGCAAGCTGGGTGAGGAGATCGAAGGGTATGCTCAGATCGTTCTCGTCATCGGAAGCTCCGTACAGCTTGCCCAGTTCGTATACTTCCAGTTTCAGTTCTATAGGGTCTATGTATCTGTTCAGCGAGAACAGCATATCTTCCTGTCTCTTCCTGTACAGGGCGGAAGAGACCCTGTTGATGGCGTAGGATATGCCAAGGGCCAGAAGCCACACCGCGGGGAATCCCACGTAGAAGGGTACGAAAGTGTTCAGCTTATACATATCGGGCCAGCCTCCGTTGGCTTCGCCGACGAAAACCACCATGGTCGTATATACGAGCGAATATATCATCAGTGGTATGAGGCATACGAGAGTGTCTTTTTTCCTGTAGTCGTAGCAGGATTCCACCATCATGAAGGATATGAGCACTGCCAGGGGGCATACCAGGTGCAGGAAGAAATTGCTTCCCCCAAGAGCCATCTTCCTGTCGTAGGGCAGTATGAACGCCATGGCGAACACGAAGGTCAGGGTCGTGCATACAGTACCGGAATAGTGAACGAGCGAGAGCCATCTAGGATATATGAGACGTTTCATCCTTATGCCGTTTATGGCGTAGGGGAAGATGAAACCGGCCGCGAAGAAGGTGAGACTGTTGGAAAGAGTAGTGAAAAACCTGAAAGCGTGCAGAGCTTTGCCGCTCTCTTCCATATGCCACACTATGGCCCAGATGACTGCCGCTGCTGTGCAGAGGAGAGTTATGCAGCAGGCTGCAAGTGCCATGATGCTCCTCCATTTCTGGAGTTCTATCATATATTGTCCGGCTTTCGTCTTTCTGTCTTTCATGTCATCACCCCCGCTGCTCTATGAGCATAACTCATTATACACTATTTTTCTGTCCCGTTAATAACGGCGCATAATCTTGACGGGGGATATGACAAAAATTACAATTAGACATATACAGTATTAATTGTTTTCGGAGAGAAAAATGACTATCTTCAGATGTCCTCACTGCGGGGCGGAAACGGCCTACGACCCGTCGAAAGGAAAAGTGATATGTGAACACTGCGGCAGCGAACTGACCGTGGATGACTACAGCGCATACCTTGATGAAAAAGGCCTTTATCAGACCAACGAGCTGAGCTGCAGGCAGTGCGGCGCTACGATACTCAGCACTGACAACACCGTAGCTACCTTCTGCAGTTTCTGCGGTTCGCCCCTGGTTCTGGACAGCCGCATCAGAGAAAAGAAAAAGCCCGAATATATCATCCCGTTCAGGATCAAAAAGGATAAGGCGTACAGTATCTACAGGAAAAAGATAGATTCTACCCTTCTTGCTCCAAGGTGGATGAAAGCCGACGAGAACGAAGAGAAGATAAGAGGGATATATATGCCCTTCCATATCTACCGCTTCACCTATGAAGGATCCTACGAAGGCGAAGGGAAAAAGACCAGGGTGGAGACCCAGGACGGCAAAAAGTACGACGTTACCAGAACCTACGAGATCGAGTCGCCGGTGACGGTGGATTACGATTTCATACCGGCTGACGGAGCGGCTTCTTTCCCCGATTCCATAAGCAGGGCTGTGTGCCCATATTCGGAAAAGGGTCTTGAGGATTTCCAGCTTCCATATTTTGCAGGTTACTACGCTGACGGAGCCGACGTGCCGGAAAGCCTTTACGCCGATAAGATGGAGTCCATAGTAAGGAACGATATCGCCCTGAGATCAGCGAAGTCCGGCGGCCTGGAGATCGATACCTACAAGATGGAAGAAGACCTCGATCTGAAGAAAAGCGTCAAGACCGCCATGTTCCCCGTATGGTTCATGTCTCTCAGGAACAAAAACAAGATAAGCTACGCGGCGGTGAACGGGCAGACGGGAGAACTGGCTGCGGATATACCCATAAGCTTCGGGAGATACCTCGCAGCTTCGGCCATAGTCGCAGGAGCATTATCGCTGCTTTTCAATCTGGTGTTTACTCTTACTCCCGGAAATCTTATGACAGCGGCTTCGGTGCTCGCCATAGTCGCCCTCATAATGGCCAACGGTCTCCTAAACGATACCTTCAGAAGAAAAAGACATTACGACGACGCAGGATATACGGGAGAAGACGCAGAGCCTGTCAAAGGAAAACCCATGAGCGAAGGGAGAGCCGTTGCGGTGATCAGCGGTTTGGTTTTGATGTTCTTCGCCGCTATAGGGGTAGGCACCCTCATAGCACTCAGCCTCGAGGATGCGTTCATGCTCAACGTGCTTCCCATCCTGTTCACCATCCTGGGCTTTGCGATACTGATCGGCAGCTTCAGTTTCAGGGTCACGGGTATAAGGAAAAGGAAGGCCCCTTTGTGGTACAAGCTCTTCACCTTCATAAAGCCCGTTCTCGGAGCGGCTGCCTGCTGGTACGTCAAAGCGTTTTATCCCAATACGGACGAGTACGCATATCTTGCGGCCATGTTCGCCATAGTGATGATCATATTCACTGCCTTCGATATAGTGAGGGCTCAGAACAGATTCACTATGAGAGACCTTCCCGTTTTCAATGAGAAAAGAGGGGGTGAATAAAGATGGCCAAGAAAAGCAAAAAAATCAGCCTTGCCGAAAGGTTTGCAAAAGTTCCGGACAGGACCTGGAGACTCATATGCATCGTAGCTGTGATAGTTCTTCTTGCTCCCATAGCCATAGATCTCCTCATACCGGACAGGAGCCCCGATTCTTCCAACACGGATCCCAAGGACCTCATAGTCATACGCGATCAGGCGGATCTTCTTACAGACAAAGAGGAACAGGAGCTCTACGAGCACATGCTTCCCATAACCGAATACGGCGGAGTAGCTTTCTATACCAGCAATGCCGTATCGTCCACTGAAAATTATGCGAAGAAGTGCTACAGGGAGAACTTCGGTACGAAGAGCGGTACCCTCCTTCTCATAGATATGGACAACCGCCAGATATATATATTCTCCGACGGAAGGATATTCACAAAAGTGACCAGAGCCAAGGCGAAGACCATAACGGACAACAGTTACAGGCTGGCCTCGGCGGGAAATTATCTGCTATGTGCGGAGAAGGTCTACGACCAGATAGCAACCCTGCTTTCAGGCGGTTTCATACCCCAGTATATGAAGCATATATGCAACGCTCTCATTTCCTTTGCCATAGGACTTCTTGCCGTGTTCACGGTGGCCAATGCCAGGACCAGGATGCAAAGCGACAATGAAGTCAAGGTGTTCAACGAGATGGCAAAGAGGGGAATGACAGTGGGAGATCCTCTCTCATCGGAACTCATAAGCATCAAAAGGACCCGTCATTCAGAGGGCGGCGGAGACAGCTCATCAGGAGGAAGCGGAGGAGGTTCTTCCGGCGGCGGGGGCGGTTCCTCCGGCGGCGGGGGCGGTTCCTCCGGCGGCGGGGGCGGTCACGGCTTCTGATATACGGTCTTTCTCCCTGTTTGCAACCGACGGTTGCGCAAGTTTACAGTCTTCTTTATGGTCTGCCACTGCCGGAAAAGGTATTCTTGCAGCGTAAAAAGCAGCCGGGAAAGTTTCCGGCAGACAAGAAGGCAAAGGAGAAACGAAAATGATACTTGCAGACAAGATAATAGAGCTTAGAAAAAAGAACGGATGGTCCCAGGAGGAGCTGGCTGAAAAACTTGACGTGAGCCGCCAGTCCATATCGAAATGGGAAGGCGCCCAGTCGGTACCGGACATGAACCGCATCATAGCGATGTCACAGATATTCGGAGTGAGCACAGATCTGCTTTTGAAAGATGAACTGGATCTTGGCCAGGAAAGTTGGGAATCTTCAGGCGAAGATTATGAGCCGACCCGCGTCATAACCATGGAAGAGGCAAACGCTTTCCTGGATCATAAAATTTTCGCTTCAGGAAGAGTTGCCCTGGGAGTGCTCCTGTGCATACTTTCGCCGGTGCTGCTGATAGTGCTGTCCGGAGCTCAGGAACTGGGTGCGCTTCCATTGAGCGAACATCAGGCTGTCGGTCTCGGACTGATAGCGCTCATAAGTATGATAGGCGCTGCCGTAGCCATGTTCGTAACTACGGGCATAAAGCATAGCCGCTTCGAATATATAGAAGAAGAGCAGATAGAGACCGCGTACGGAGTCTCTGGGCTTGCGAAGGAGCGCCGCGAAAGATACAGCGGGGAACACGCCCGTCTTCTCACCTGGGGCATAGTGCTTTGCGTAATGGCGGTAGGGCCAATCTTCCTCTCGCTTCTTTTCTTCGGAGAGGATAATACCTTGCCCCACGTGCTTTCCGTAGGCATAATGCTCATCCTTATAGCTGCAGGCGTCACGATGATAGTACGCACTTCCATCATCTGGGGCGGATATATGGCGCTGCTCGAGGAGGGAGATTACAGTAGGAAAGAAAAGGCTGAAAGCAAAAAGATAGGACCTCTGGCCTCCGTATACTGGCTGGCAGTGACCGCGGGTTTCCTGGCCTGGAGCTTCATTACGAACGCATGGGACAGGACCTGGATAGTATGGCCCATAGCGGGCGTATCCTTCGGTATCGTGGCAGGTATAGCCAGAATGCTCAGAAGCAAAGAATAGCAAATACGAAAATATATACAAACGCCGCCATAGCCTCTCCCGGCATATGACGGCGTTTTTTGTTTTCCTCAGACCGTGCTGAGGTTTTTCAGTTCTCCAGCGTTACGAACGGGTTCACATTGTTCCCCATGACCTGGGGGAATTCTCCGTTCCATTCCTGGATCTTATAGTAGGTGATCAGATTCTGTGAGAGCGATTCATTCAGCATCTTGTTGGCTTTTGCTTCGGCTTCTGCCTTGATGAGCGTGGCTTCTGCTTCTGCCTGGGCTGCGATGACCTGCTGTTTTGCTTCCTCCTCCTTCTGGACCGTTTCGTTCTGGACCGTGAGGGCTTTCTGCTCTGCGGCTACTTTCTGTTCTACTACCTGCTCGAAAGCTTCGTTGAACTCTATGTCCTGGATGGAGATCTTGGATACGATGATACCGTATTTGTTGAGTATCTTGGATATCTCTTCCTGGGTCGCCTGCTCCAGAAGGCTTCTGTTGGCTATGAGCTCTTCCGCCTTGTATTTACCGACTTCGTTCTTGAGCACCGATATGATGTTGGGAGCCACAAGCTTGTCCTCCACGTTGTGGATACCTATGGTCCTTATGATCGTGTCAAGCTCGGCTCTGTTATAGTAGTAGTTGAGCTGGATGTCCAGGGACCTCACGGTTTGCGTATCCTTTGTATACGCGGATACGTCCGCGATATACACCTGCTCGGTCACGTCTATCTTTTTCACCGTTTCTACGAAGGGCAGATGGAGATGGATGCCCGGATCCATGCCGGTCTCCACTATCTTGCCGAAGCGATACTTGACTCCCACTCTTCCTTCGCTGATGACAGTTACCGATCCTGAGATGAGTATCACTGCCATTACTGCAGCCGCGATGATGGCCAGCAGTCTTTTGATCGTCATTTCTGTTCTCATTTTTACCACCCCTTTCCACGACCGGGGCATATCCCCCGCTACGCTTTTAATGTACTATGAGGCGGGGAAAGAATAAATGATTTCGGGAAGGGAATAAATATGGCTATTTGCAATTCGGGTTGCAAAAAAATACATTCAACCATGCAGTTTTAAAAGCCCCTTGCGTTGCAAATGGGGCTTCATGACCGTATAATCAAATGTGCATATAAAATATTACGGAGGGATCGTATGGATCTTAAAAAAGGACTTTCTTTAGTCGCATTCGGTTTTCTGTTCACGCTTGTGGACTTGAATCTGACAATCGATAACGCTACTGTAAACTGCACTCCCGATTTCATCGGCTGGATACTGCTTTTCCTCGCTATCGGAGCGCTGGGCAAATACACTGAGGGCAAAGGCTTCCTCAAAGTCGCCTCTCTGCTTCTGGTGATACTGAGCGCGGCCGTCTGGGTCATTGGTCTGCTCAGGGCAGAGATAGATATATCATTGGTAAAAACAGCCGTGAACCTTCTGTCCGCGGTCTTTATGTTCATACTCTTCGGCTGCCTCGAAAAAGTAGCCGCAGATTTCGGTTCTTCAAGGGAGTCGACCTTAAAGATACTCAAGATACTGAGCCTCATAGAAAACCTTGTTTTCGTGGCGCTGCCCTTTTTCATCACCAGGATGTCCAATAGCCTGTTAGTAGGTATCGTAGCAGTTATGGGCGTGATCACCATCGTGACAGCCGTAGTAATAGCCTTCGTCCTGTTCGGACTGAACAAAGAGATAGGAGAAAAGCTCTAAGTGACAGGACTGGGGACCATTATCAACAGCGCCGCCATTCTGGCCGGCGGCATAGTGGGGCATTTCGCAGGCAGGCTGTTCAAAGAAGAGCAGCAGGATTCACTGACCAAAGCCTGCGGGGTCAGCGTCCTTTTTATTGCCGTCGCGGGAGCCATGCAGGGCATGCTCAGAATAGAATCGGGCGCGCTTGCAGGCGGACGGTCCATGCTGGTCGTCCTGTGCCTTACCATCGGCACTTTCCTGGGGGAACTCATAGGTATAGAAAGAGGCTTCGAGAGATTCGGAGAATGGCTCAAGAAAAAAAGCGGCAACAGCGGAGACGCTCTCTTCGTTGACGCTTTCGTGTCTGCGTCCTTCACCGTATGCATAGGAGCCATGGCCATAGTGGGAGCCATACAGGACGGTCTTCTGGGCGACTACACCACTCTTGCCGTGAAATCGGTCCTCGATTTCATCATAGTGGTGGTAATGACATCTTCCATGGGCAAAGGGGCGGTCTTTTCCGCCATACCGGTATTCATCCTCGAAGGGGGCGTTACGCTTCTGTCGAAGGTGATCGCTCCGGTGATGACGGACCTGGCCATATCCTACCTTTCCCTCATAGGTTCCATACTCATATTCTGCGTAGGGATCAACCTGGTCTGGGGAAAGAAACTGAAGGTGGCAAACATGCTGCCCGCCGTCATACTGGCGGTCCTTGCTTCTTATATACCCTGGAATTTCTGACACAAAAAAGGAGAAAATATATGAATGCGGTAATAACGGTAGTCGGCCGCGACAAGGTCGGCATCATAGCGAGGGTCAGCACCCTGCTCTACGAGAGAAACATCAATATACTGGATCTTTCGCAGACCATAATGCAGGGCAATTTCACCATGGTCATGCTGGTGGACGTCAGCAACTCCACCTGCAGCTTTGCGGAGACTTCCGATGCTCTTACGAAACTCGGGCATGATATGGAGCTGACCATCAGGATACAGCGCGAAGAGATATTCGACGCCATGCACACCATCTGAGGAGCCGTCATGATAGATCAGAAAGATATATTCGCAACTATCGATATGATAGAGCAGCAGCATCTGGATATACGCACGGTCACCATGGGGGTGTCGCTCCTCGACTGCTGCGACGAAGATCCGGAAAAAGCCTGCGCCAAGATATACGACAAGATATGCCGCTATGCCGGCAAACTGGTGCCCACCTGCGAAGAGATAGAAGCGGAGTTCGGTATACCCATAGTCAACAAGAGGATATCGGTGACGCCGGTAGCCCTGGTGGCGGGAGCTTCCGATACGGACGATTACGTTCCTTTCGCAAAAGCCCTGGACAGGGCCGCGGCAGAGTGCGGAGTAGACTTCATAGGAGGCTATTCGGCTCTGGTGCAGAAAGGTATGACCAAGGCCGATGAAAAACTCATACGCTCCATCCCGAGAGCCCTTGCGGAAACCAAAATAGTATGTTCTTCCGTAAACGTCGGTTCCACAAAAGCCGGCATCAACATGGATGCGGTGGCTCTTATGGGAAAGATCATAAAGGAGACTGCGGCCGGTACCAAGGACGGCTTCGGCTGCGCTAAGCTGGTGGTCTTCTGCAATGCTGTGGAGGACAATCCTTTCATGGCAGGAGCCTTCCACGGCCCCGGAGAGGCCGAGAAGGTCATCAACGTCGGAGTGTCGGGACCGGGAGTCGTTCATCACGCTCTTCAGGCAGTGAAAGGGGCAAGTTTCGACGAGGTGGCGGAGACAGTCAAGAAGACCGCTTTTAGGATCACCCGTATGGGACAGCTGGTCGCAATGGAAGCCAGCAGAAGACTGGATACGCCTTTCGGCATAGTCGACCTTTCCCTTGCGCCTACCCCCGCAAAAGGAGATTCCGTAGCCAGGATACTGGAAGAGATGGGTCTGGAGGTCTGCGGTACCCACGGTACCACGGCAGCCCTTGCTCTTCTGAACGACGCCGTAAAGAAAGGCGGAGTCATGGCATCTTCGTCAGTGGGAGGTCTTTCAGGAGCTTTCATTCCGGTTTCCGAAGACGAAGGAATGATAGCCGCAGCGAAGAGCGGAGTTCTGGATATAGACAAGTTGGAAGCCATGACCTGCGTTTGTTCGGTAGGTCTTGATATGATAGCGGTGCCCGGAGACACCAGCGCCGAGACCGTTTCTGCCATCATAGCCGATGAAGCGGCCATAGGAATGGTCAACAGCAAGACCACTGCCGTAAGGATAATACCCGTACCCGGGAAAGAAGTGGGAGATATGATAGAACTGGGAGGCCTGCTGGGAAGCGCCCCGGTGATGCCGGTCCACAAAGAAAGCTCTGCGGATTTCGTAAAGAGGGGAGGTCGAATACCCGCCCCCATACAGAGCCTCAAGAATTAAAACAAAAGGAGACCTTCAGGTCTCCTTTTTTGTATATCAGTCTTTCGTCTGTTTTTCCTTTATTCCTTCCATCATGCCAGCGGTGTAGGTCCTAACAAGCTGGGAAAGCTCAACTGAGAACCTCTCCGAGACCGGTTCCAACAGGTCCAGCGGAATGCTCATATCGTCCTTGTCGTCATGTTTGCCGTAATGTTTCCCGAGGCTGAACACTTCGATCTTCAGGGCTACGGGATCGGGATCGTCTCCGAAGGCTTTGAGCATTCTCGATACTTCTTTCTCTGCTAAGATGGATTCTTTTTTTTGCAGTAAATAATGGCTGCAAAGGTCAGCAAAAGGCTGAGAGCTATGAAGAAAAAGTGTCCTGCTGAAAACATGTTTATACCTCCCGCTGCATATATTTCGCAGGAATATGATAACGCGCAGTTTCATGATCAGTCAAATAATGGGACAGCTATTAGAAAGATCGGTGCCCGGTGGTTTTTGAACGTTCGGCATATACCGAATTTTTGGTGTGAGCTAACAAAAAAACAAAGCCGTTTTTGTGCGTCCGCTTGAGTTATTGATGTATTAATGTTAATATTCCACATTATATGTTCAAGCGGTCAAACAGCGTTTTGCTCTCACATAGGAGGTAAAAATGGAAAGTTTCATCGAAAAAGTCACCAGCATCAACGATGCCGTCAACGGTGTCGTATGGGGCTGGCCGGCGCTCATACTTCTGGGTTTCGTCGGCATCCTCATGACCTGCCTTACGGGCTTCTTCCAGATCAGTCACTTCGGCCACTGGATGAAAAACACCATAGGTGCTATCTTCAAAGATAAACACGTTACGGGCCACACCGTGGACCGTACCATTTCCCAGTTCCAGTCACTGTGCACGGCTCTCGCCGCCACGGTAGGTACGGGCAATATAGTCGGCGTTGCCGGAGCTATCGCTGCCGGCGGTCCTGGAGCCGTATTCTGGATGTGGCTCATAGCCTTCTTCGGCATGATGACTAACTATTCGGAAAACGTTCTCGGTATCCTCTACAGACGCAAAGACAGCAAGGGTGAGTGGCACGGCGGCGCTATGTATTACCTCAAAGACGGTCTCGGAGCCAAGAAGGGCTGCAAGGCCATAGGCGCGGTGCTTGCCGTACTGTTCAGCTTCTTCTGCTTCCTCGCATCTTTCGGTATAGGGAACATGAGCCAGGTGAACTCCATGGTCTCCAACGTTGAGAACGCTTTCGGAGTACCCAAGTACATCACGGGCATAGTCCTGGTCCTCGCCGTCGGAGTCGTCATCATAGGCGGACTCAAGAGGGTGGCTGCAATCACGGAAAAGCTGGTGCCTTTCATGGTAGTCCTCTACTTCGTCGGCACTTTCGTCATCATATTCAAGAACATAGCTCTGGTCCCGGCTATATTCGGATCCATATTCAGGTGCGCCTTCTCCGTCAAAGCTGCGGTAGGCGGCGGCATAGGAGCAGGCATAGCGGCAGCCATGAAGTGGGGATTCAAAAGAGGCGTTTTCTCCAACGAAGCGGGCCTTGGGTCTTCCGTCATGGTACATTCAAGCTCCAACGTAAAAGAACCTGTAAGACAGGGAATGTGGGGCATCTTCGAAGTGTTCGCCGACACCATAATCGTATGTACTCTTACGGCTCTGACCATACTCGGTTCCGGAGTCATGGACCTTGCCACCGGCGAAGTTTCCGCCGCAGGCGCTGAGATAGCCTCAGCTACGTATATGAGCTACGCTTTCTCGCAGGTGTTCGGAAAAGCCGGAGCCATGTTCATAGCTCTTGCCATACTGCTCTTCGCATACTCGACGGTCCTCGGATGGAGCCACTACGGCGCAACTGCCTGCCAGTATCTCTTCGGAGAAAAGTCGGTGCTTCCCTACCGTATTGCCTTCGTCGTCGTTGTATTCCTCGGTTCCGTTATGGAGGCCCAGCTTGCATGGGATATATCCGATACCTTCAACGGTCTCATGATGGTCCCGAACCTCATCGGAGTCCTGGTGCTTTCGCCCATGGTAATGAGGTGCACGAAGAATTACGTAGACAGAAAGCTGCACGGCAAGGATCTAGAGCCTATGCTCTCCGTATTCCCCGATATCCAGGCTGCGGAGGCTGAGGCCATAAAGAATGCAAAAACAGAAGAAGATGCGGAATAAATAGTTTTTGTAAAAAAGTATCAAAAAAGTCCTTGACAAATTTGTGTTCAGAGACTAAAGTATCAACAATATTAAAAAACCATGATAGAGGCGCGGCAAACAAGAGTAGCTTCACCATAAGGGCTTGAGGGAAGTCGAAAGCGAAAGGGAATGCCGCCGAAGGGAGAATGAGACCCCTTTCTCGTTCCCACCTGGGCGAACGGAAAATATCCGTCCGACTGTCGCCGGAAACGGCGGAGAGCTGTCTTGATGAAAACGTATCCTTTTGTATATGTCGAGTCATGATAGGTCATGGCTCGATTTTTTTGAAAGAACAGAAGGAGAAAAAGAAAATGAGAAGAATCATTGCATTACTGGTAGCGCTTGTTATGGTGCTGGGCCTTACGGCATGCGGAGGCGGCAAGGGCGGAAACGATGAAGCAGCTATTCCCGGACTCGAAGACGGAGTTCTCACGGTAGCTATGGAGTGCGCATACGCACCCTATAACTGGGCTCAGGAAGACGATTCCAACGGAGCAGTGCCCATCAAGGACAGTCCGCTCTTCGCCAACGGTTACGACGTACAGATGGCAAAGGCTATCTGCGAAGCCAATGGATGGGAGCTGGAGATCATACAGACAGACTGGGATTCCCTTATCCCCGGAGTACAGTCCGGACTCTACGATGCGACTATCGCAGGTCAGTCCATGACATCTGAGCGTATGGAAGTAGTTGACTTCGCAGGTCCCTATCTCTACGCGACTATAGTATGCCTTGCAAGGAACGACAGCCGTTTTGCAAGCGCCAAGGGTCTTGCCGATCTTGCCGGCGGAAGCTGCACAAGCCAGTCAGGTACCATCTGGTATGAGACCTGCCTGCCGCAGATCGCAAATGCAGAAATACTGAATCCTACGGAATCCGCACCGGCTATGCTCATGGCCGCTGCATCCAACCCCGACATCTTCGTATGTACTGACAGGCCTACTGCCCAGGGAGCTCTCCTTGCTTACCCTGAACTGGTCCTTCTCGACTTCGCAGGCAGCGGAGACGACTTTGAGGTATCCGACGAAGAAGTCAACATCGGTATCGCGGTACAGAAGGGCAACACAGCTTTGGTAGACGCCATCAACGCATACCTTTCCACTCTCACAGCGGACGATTTCAATGCTCTGATGGATCAGGCCATCAGCATTCAGCCCTTAGGCGAATAATTTAAACTTTTAATACTTTTTTCATAATACTAAAGCCCGGACCGGCAAAAACCGGTTCCGGGCTTATCCCTTGAGGAGGGGACATATGTTTTCACAGCTTCTGGCTGACGTAGTAAGTCTCTGGGCGAAATACGGGAAGATATATCTGAACGGTATAAAGAACACCCTCATACTGGCCATAACGGCTACGGCCATAGGATGCCTCATAGGCTTCATATGCGGTATACTCCAGACCATACCCGTCAGCAAAACTGACAATATCTTTAAAAGAGTCTTTCTGGGACTTATCCGGGTGATCATACGCATATACGTGGAAGTGTTCCGCGGAACTCCTATGATACTTCAGGCGGTATTCATCTACTACGGAGTGCCGTACTTTTTCGGACACGTATTCAAGAGCATATGGGCGGTTAGCCTCATCGTCGTATCCATAAATACCGGCGCGTACATGGCTGAATCCGTAAGAGGCGGCATACTCTCCATCGATCCGGGTCAGACTGAGGGAGCTAAGGCCATAGGCATGAATCATTTCCAGACCATGCTCTACGTCATACTCCCGCAGGCTCTCAGGAACATAATGCCCCAGATAGGTAATAATTACATAATCAACGTCAAAGACACGTCGGTCATGTTCATCATCGGTTTTTCCGATTTCTTCTCCATACACAAGATGGTCAGCGGGGCGATATACAAGTATTTCCCCTCTGCCTTCATAGAGATGGTAGGTTATCTGACCCTCACACTCGTTGCCTCATTCCTCCTTAGATGGGTGGAAAGAAAGCTTGCCGGGTCCGAGAGTTATGAGCTCGCGGCAGGCGACCAGCTGGTGACCGTTGCAGGCACCTACAACAGTCCTGCGAAGGGATCCCCCTTTGATGAAAAGAGCAAGGAATTCGGAAAACCCGTGTACGAACCGGAAGAGGAGGCAGAGCTATGAGCGAACATATACTCGAGGTGCGCCACCTTTCCAAAGTTTTCGGAAAGAACGAGGTGCTCAAAGATATAGACTTCAACGTGAGCCAGGGAGACGTGACCAGCATCATAGGGGCTTCCGGCAGCGGAAAATCCACGCTTCTCAGGTGCATAAATCTTCTTGAGACGCCCAGCAGCGGTGAGATACTCTTCCACGGACAGGACGTGACCAAGGGCGGTCTCAGCCAAAGCGCCTACAGGGCTAAAGTCGGCATGGTGTTCCAGAGCTTCAATCTCTTCAACAATATGACGGTCCTCGATAACTGTATCATAGGACAGCAGAGAGTCCTCAAGATATCGAAGGAAGAGGCGAAAGATACCGCTCTTTATTATCTGGGCAAAGTCGGCATGACGCCGTATATAAACGCGTTGCCAAGGCAAATATCCGGCGGTCAGAAACAGAGAGTGGCCATAGCGAGAGCCCTGGCTATGAAGCCGGAGATACTGCTTTTCGACGAACCTACCTCGGCTCTCGATCCGGAAATGGTAGGAGAAGTCCTCGAGGTAATGAGGAATCTTGCGGAAGAGGGTATGACCATGCTGGTAGTCACCCACGAGATGGTTTTTGCCAGGGACGTCAGTTCCCACGTGGTATATATGGCGGACGGGGTCATCGTCGAGGAAGGGGATCCCAAGGAGATAATGGTAGATCCCAAGAATCCGAGGACAAGGGAATTCCTTTCAAGATTCCTGTGTTGAAGTTCCCACCGCTTAAACCTTAAACGGCTTTGAAGCGGGGGATTCCTGCTTCATGGTCCACTGCGACAGCCTTTTAGAAGAGAGTATCGTCTTACACGGACTCCACAGGCTTTAGTTCCCGTGCTCCCCACGGTACATTAGGTGCTCGTATCTATACAGTAGATATGAGCATCATTGTTTTATTCAGTATGTTTACAGCAGCGTTGACGTCTCTGTCGTGGGATATACCGCATACAGGACATACCCAGCTTCTAACAGATAAGTCTTTGACTTCGATGTCCTTGTATCCGCAGCAGCTGCAGATCTGGCTGGATGCATAGAATGCAGGCACAGACACTATCTCGCATCCGTATTCCAAAGACTTGTATTTGAGCATGCTGAAGAATCTGCTCCATGATACGTCTGAAATAGACTTTGCAAGATGATGATTTCTTATCATACCCTTCACGTTGAGTGACTCTATCCCTATGACTTGGTTTTCGCTCACAAGTATAGTCGACTCCTTATGAAGAAAGTCTGTTCTGACGTCATATATCTTTTCGTGTACCTTGGCTACCTTTAAACGCTGCTTTTCATAGTTTTTAGATCCCTTTACTTTACGGGATAGTTTTCTCTGCTCCCTAACCAGTTTCTTCTCATACTTCTTTAATACTTTGGGATTCTCTTGCCTATGTCCGTCGCTGTCAGTATAGAAGTCACTTATCCCCATATCGATGGATACTATGCCCCCGGCGTTACATTTAGGAGTGAGCTCTTCTTCGACACAAAGGGATACGTAATACTTCCCTGTATTGCTTATTGAAACGGTGGCGTTAAGTATACGGCCTTCAAAGTATCTTGAGAGTCTTATCTTTACCTTACCTATCTTGGGAAGAAGTATATATCTCCCTTCAATACGCACACAGTTATTTTGATTGCGTGTTCTGTAGGATTGTTTATGACTGTGTTTGCTTTTAAATCTTGGATACTTTCCTCTCTTAGCAAAGAAATTCCTGTATGCTCTATCAAGGTCCTTGAGGCTTTCCTGAAGGGCCATGCTGTCGCATTCTTTAAGCCAGTCGTATTCTTGCTCAGATTTAAGAAGAGTCAACATACGTGACGTGTCTGTATATGACACGCTTTTCTTATGATCTTTCCATTCGTTTGAACGGATCTCAAGGAAGTGGTTGTATGCGAAACGACAAGAGCCGAAAATATTGTTTATATATTCAGCCTGAACGTTGTTTGGATATATACGATACTTGTATCCTTTGGTTATCAGCATGTATATATTATAGCAAACAATTGTTCTTTATGCAAGATATTTCCAGCGATTCATCTCACCGCCTATGGAGGCGGGAGTATTCTCGCTGGATTTTAGATAAAAACTACCCAAAAAAACGGGGAGATATTCTCCCCGTTTTTCAATGCGGTTCTTCCTTTACGCTATGCCGTGCTGCTCACGCCATTTTGAATATTCGTTCAGTTCATATTCATTGAGCTTGAGCGCTACGCCGCCCACTGCGATGTCGTCTGCAAGTCCTATGATGGGCGTCTTGTCCGGGATGAGGTCCTTGCTTATGAGCAGGTAGAGCACTGCGCCGAGCATGCTTGCTATGGTCTTGGGCGGAACTTCCGTATACTCCTTGCGTACGTAGGCTCTGATCATGGAAATCATGAGCGGCAGCCTGGAGAGGGATTCGCCTATTGTGGGCACCGCTTTCATCCTTGCCTCAAGCCTCTGGAGCATCTCTTCGACCTTGCTCGGGTCCTTCAGCATCTCTTCGGCACGGCTGGTAAGTTCTCTGACTACTTCTTTTGCTTTTTCGAAGCTAATGGTTTCTGCCATCGGTATACCTCCTGTATATATAGAAATAAAATGGATACATATTTCCTGCCCTAATTATACATCACTGCTGCGGTTTTGTCTTTCGAGCATCTCGTTTTCCCTGCGCCAGTTATAGTATTCAGCAGTGAGGGGAGTGTAGCCCAGTTTCTTCGCCAACGTCTATCTCAAAGATCTGGATCTCGCTTTCGAGGAAAAAGGCATACCCTACTTCCGTTATTCCGACGATATCATCATCTTTTTCGGCAGCGAAGAAGATCTTAAGGAAGGTTTCGGATATATCG
>JAFRIQ010000047.1 GCA_017432725.1 Bacillota bacterium | reverse complement strand
GCCTTCGACAAGACGGGAACCCTCACCAAGGGCCACTTCGCGGTCCCCACCGTTCACAAGAGCCCCATAGACGAGCAGAAGCTTCTCGAATATGCAGCCCACGCGGAAGCCCACTCCTCACACCCCATTGCCCGCAGCGTAAGGGAAGCATACGGAAAGTACGTGGACATGAACCGCGTTACCGATCTTGAGGAGATCAGCGGCCACGGCATCGTAGCCAAGGTCGACGGCGTTTCCGTAGCCATAGGAAACGACAAGCTCATGGACAAGCTCGGAATAGAGCACGAAGAGTGCGAACACGTAGGAACAGTGCTTCACGTGGCACTCGACAATGTCTACAGCGGACACATAGTCATAGCGGACGAGATCAAGGAAAACTCCAAGGAAGCCATAGCGGCCCTCAAGGCTGCAGGCGTCGAGAAGCTGGTCATGCTCACGGGAGACGCGGAAAACGTCGCGAAGAGCGTTGCGGCTGAAGTGGGCCTTACGGACTACAGAGCCCAGCTCCTTCCCGCCGACAAGGTCAGCTGCGTGGAAGAGCTCCTTGCGGAGTGCACCGGAAACAAGCGCCTCGCCTTCGTAGGCGACGGCATCAACGACGCCCCCGTTCTTTCGAGAGCGGACATAGGCATAGCCATGGGAGCCCTGGGATCTGACGCCGCCATAGAAGCTGCGGACGTGGTCCTCATGGACGACGACCCCAAGAAGATCGCAAAGGCCATCAAGATCTCCAGAAAGTGCATCAACATAGTGAAGCAGAACATAGTCTTCGCTCTCGGAGTAAAGGTCATTTGCCTCATACTGGCGGCCCTGGGCATAGCCAACATGTGGGTGGCGATCATCGCAGACGTAGGAGTCATGATACTGGCGGTTCTCAACGCCATAAGATGCCTCTTCGTAAAGAATCTTTAACGAAAAACAGCGCTTCATCCCCTCCCTAATGCGAAGCCTTTGAGGAAGGGGAATTCACGCTGTTTTTTCGTTAAAAGGCTTGCCTTTAAGGCAAGCCTTATTTGTTTATCTCGTCATATATCTCTTTGTAATATACGCTGTCGTCGCCGCCCAGTATCTTTTCTATCTCTCGGCAAAGACCCTTATCGAGAAGGCAGCTTGCGACCATGGGAGAATACTCTCTTCTTGAGCCTGAGATCACGTCTTTTGCGAGGCTGTCCATATCCCCGTTCCAGCGGGACAGAAGATCGGAGGCCAGCTTTGCGGCGTCGGTCATCTGCCTGTAGGGCGATTCTATCCTTACGTAGTCGCCTGGGTATCCGTCCGTTCCGTCGTACCATTTATGATGGCCTAGGGCTATATCCGCATAATCATGGGTGCTTTTGTTCCTCGAAAGATCGCCGTAGCCGGATCTTACGTGGAGCTGATAGAACTCTTCCTCGTCTTCGAAGAGTTTCCTCGAATCCATTATCCTCTGTATGTTCATCTTTATGGAACCGAAGTCCGAAAAGAAGCCGCATTCCTGGGCGTATCTCAGCAGGGTCTCCTTTTTCAGCACGTCATCGCCTATATGCGATATAAAGGGGATATCGTCGAAAAAGCTCTTATCCCTTTCGTAGAGTTCCGAGCAGAGGAGCTGCAGAAGATCTCCCGTCTTTCTCGCCTTTATGTACAGAGAGCCCGAGAAGCGCCTCATTATGGTCTCCGCGATATCCTTGTAGGGTATGGACACTGCGGTCTCGCGGTAATTGGAAAGGCATACGTCCACCATGAAAAAGAAGTTGTCGGTGAATTTGTCCGCGGGGCAGGTCACGAGGGCTTTGAGCATTTTTCTCGTGGCGCGCTCGAGGAAACGTATCCTGTTTTCATCGGTCTGCAGCTGAGGGTTATTGTCCATGAAGATGCTGTACATTGCGACCAGCTGCACGTTGGCGTAAAAGCCCGGTATGTCGTACTGGTCGTAGGGCGCGCTGTCTATGAGCTGCTCCAGGCGCTCTATGGTGGTCTCGAGGTCTACATATCCGCAGTTGTATTCCATATCGTAATATGGCCATATCCAGCGGACATTCTTCTCGTCGCCTTCGCTGGCGGGCTTGAACACCTCGTAGCAGGAATCGAGGACCAGGGCTATCTCCTCCTGTGAGAGCTTGTTTTCGGCAAGGCGGTTGCGGTTGATGCTCATCTGCTGGTGAGACGCCTGCACGTACCTTTCCCAGGGAAGGTCGGGAGCCAGCTGCCTGTAATGTTCGTCTTTCATGACCTTCATGGCTCTGGCGTTGAAGGCTATCCTTCTTTTCAGATCCCTGGTGCAGAGGGAAAGATTATGGAGGGCCCTTACCACGTAGCTCCTCGTTTCGCTGTCTTCGAGATCGTCGTAATATCTCAGATAGGAAGCGGCTTCCGAAAAGACCATCTCGTTCCTGAATGCCAGTTTGTCCCGTATATCCGAGTCAACGCCTTCGGTGTTTCTCCGGACGTAGTAGAGTCCCATGCCGAGCATGTAAAGCTCCTTGATCATGTTCTTCCTGTCTTTTCTCTGGCGGTAAAGACGGAGGAGGGCGTCGTGTATGACCACGTAGACGCCCGGATCGAGGTTGGTGGTCCAGTCCATGAGCACGGCCGCGAAACGCTCCAGATCTTTAATGTCTTCGGGAGAAGCTTCGTGTATGCTGTCCAGGGCAGGGAAAAGCCCTTCGGAAAGAAGACGGTTGTTTTCTTCCCGAAGCTCGCCTATCTTTCTGCGGGAGTCTTCGCGGTCCTTCATCCAGGATGCGAAATCCTTGTCGAAGCCCTTGTTAAAGACCGAAAGACCGGATATCTCTTTCAGGTTGTCTATATATTTTTCCTGATAATCCTGCATGTCTCCTAGAGCAGAGCTTTCTTTAGCGTCTGCATAAGTATGTTCAAATCGATGGGTTTTGCCACGTGGCCGTTCATGCCAGAAGCCTTTGCCTTTGCGATATCTTCCGCAAAGGTATTCGCCGTCATGGCGAAGATGGGAAGATCTGCGTCTTCTCTTCCGCAGCCGCGTATCATCTCCGTCGCGGTATATCCGTCCATGACGGGCATCTGTATATCCATGAGTATGATGCTGTAATATCCCGGGGCCGATGAAGTGAAAGCGTCTACGGCTTCCCTGCCGTTTTCGGCCGTAATGATCTCGGCTCCCGTGGAGGAGAGCATCTCCTTTGCTATCTCCCTGTTTATCATATTGTCTTCCACCAGCAGTATCCTCTTGCCCTTAAGGTCCGGGAAGAGGGGATCGGAAGACGAAGAGCCCGTATTCTTTGATAGGGCCTGCGCAAGGCCGTTGATGAGGGATCTTTTGTAGAAGGGCACGGGGATGAAGGCTGATATCCCGTTCTTCTGAGCCTGATATTCTATGGCGTCCCAGTCCGCGCTGCTGGAAAGGACCAGGCAAAGACCGGGGTCGGACTTAGTAAGGTAAGATGCAAGTTCGAAGATGTTTCCTTCGCCCTTCATCTCCTCTCCTATGACGACCATGCTGTAAGAGGCATCCCTGAAGGAGATCTCTGTCATGGCGTTCAGGGCATCCGCCGCGGAGCTCACTATGTTGCAGGCTATGCCTTCGGAAAAGAGTATGTCTTTGAATCTTGCAGCCTGCTTTTCGTCTGCCTCTATTATGAGGATATCCTTTCCCTTCAGGCTCTGGCTGTCCACGGTTTCTTCGGAAACTTTGAGAGGAAGACTTATGGTGATGGCGGTGCCCTTTGAAAGTTCGGAGTCTATCTCTATTTTCCCGTGCATGGCGTCGACCAGTTTCTTGACTATGCTCATGCCCAGGCCCGTTCCTTCGATGCCGGAGATCGTGGAGTTGTTGACCCTTTCGAAGGGCTCGAATATCCTTTCCACGAAATCCTTGGACATTCCCATGCCGTTGTCTTTGCACACGAAGACGACGTTTTTGGTCCCTTCTTCTCCTTCAAGTTCCTTTACGGAAAGGGATATCTCTCCTCCGTCGGGGGTATATTTGACGGCATTGCTCAGTATGTTGACCAGTATCTGCCTTATCCTCAGGGTATCCCCGTAAAAGCTTTCGGTCTCGAGCTCGTCAGCCAGCAGTTCGAATCGGTGGCCTCTTTTCTCGAGCTGGGGCCTTATGAGGGATACGGTGTCGTGGATGAGTGCGGGCAGGGAGAAAAGCTCGGGCGTCATCTCCATCTTTCCCGAGTTGATCCTGGACATGTCGAGTATGTCGTTGATGAGGCTCAGAAGGTGGACGCTTGCGGCGTCTATCTTGTTAAGAGCATCGGCGACCCTGGCTTTTTCATCTATGTATTTCTTTGCAAGAGCCGTCATGCCCACTATTGCGTTCATGGGCGTCCTGATGTCGTGAGACATATTGGACAGGAAGGTCTCCTTTGCCACGTTGGCCGCATTGGCTTCCGAAAGCTTCTTTTTAAGCTCCCCGTTTTCCTTCAGCAGCTCTTCTCTTGTTCTCCGGTCTTCGCTCATATCCTTATCCTTACATTTCACAGTGAATTATCTGAAAGTACCCTTTGATTATATTACCCTTAAACTTGGTCGGTCAATCACAACAGCTTCCGAAGGCTGCGTCTTATGTTAGGTGTAACAAATGTAATAAATTACAAAATGAAAAGTGATATTTGTAGCTTTTAAGAATGTGTTTTTGTTGACCATTGCTAACCGCCGGGGGTATATTTTGTTTACAACCACATCAGTAAATGAGGCAGGTAATGGAAAGCCGGGTGAAAATCCCGCACAAGGCCGTTGCTGTGAACCTGTTCATGCCGAGGCAGACAGGGAAGTCAGAATACTTACCTGTTTCAGCCGCTTTTTGCGGCGAGTTTTATGTTCTGCGGACTTCCGGAACGGCGAACAGATAAGGCATGTCCTTTTTTATTTGCGTTACCTAAAGAGCCCGCAGAGAAGCTGCGGGTTTTTGATTGCCCGGGAATATTTTAGGGAGGAACTTATGAAACTCAAAAAGATCTTATCGCTTCTTATCGTTGCGGCTATGATGCTCTGCATCTTCGCTGCATGCGGTAACAATTCAGGAGGAAACGGCGGAAACGGCGGCGGAGGAAACGGCGGGAACGGCCATTATCCTGTGACCATCGACACGTACAACTATGCCAAGGAGCCGGTGCAGGTCACGTTCGAAAAGAAGCCTGAGAAAGTCGTATGCACGAACCAGACCCAGACCGAGCTCATGCTCTACTTCGGCCTCGACGAGTATAT
>JAFRIQ010000046.1 GCA_017432725.1 Bacillota bacterium | reverse complement strand
TCATACTTTTTCCTCCGCGCTTCTTCTTTTGCCGCATATACGTCTCCGGCCCCCTTTATTATTCCCGTCAGGGAATCCGTAAGGAAGGATACCGCAGAGTCCCTAGGTATGAGACGCCCGACCTCTTTACCATTTCTAGTCACGATGACCTCTCCGCCATTCATGACTATACTTAAATATTTTCCGAAATTGTTTTGCATTTCCGTTGCTGTTGCTATAGCCCCCACCATTGCAAGCACCTCCTTATTGCCTAATTATTATATATGATTTTTTAGCTAATGTAAACAAAAAAGGACTGTACCCTGTTCATTACAGGATCCAGTCCTCCATGATCGTCTTATCGCATGCCTGAAATTTGTCTGTGCTTTTGGAGTCCGTTCATTGTGCGTGGCTCTTTTTCTTTGACAGAGAACAAGCTGCTAATTATTGAATATGAAATGAACTATAAGTATCAATGCCGCTATATACGATATAGGGATCACCCAACTCCATACCGTTAGTTTTTCCCCCACTGCTCTTCTTTCGCGATCACGATAAATACCCGCCACACAACCAAGTATTAGACATACACTAGACAGAACTTCTTTGTATATACCGAATCTAAATAACACTGCTAAGGTCAACAGTATGTAGGAAAGCATACTGAATAAATAATACTTTTTCATTATGTTGCCTCTTTACCTGTTTTCGTCTATCACAGCTTTGATATATTCAAGGGCCTTTTCCCTGGAGAGCATGCAGTAGTCTCTCTCATATACCAGCTCCCATCCTTCGTAGTCATCTCCGGACCGCGTTGCTACAAAATCTTCTCCGGCATATCTAAGTAAGAAGAAGGTGTTTGTTTCTGTATCAAAGCAGAATACCTCAGCGTCTTTGAACTCTGTCCAGGTATATTCCATAATGCTTTTTCTCTGCCATTCGGCCATATTCGGAGAGATCCAGCTGTAGTCCGTGTGATCTTCATCATCCCACATACGGATACGGTCGTATACCCAGATCTTCGCCCCTTTGTATTCGGTCTTCTCTATACCGGCAATGCCCCCGCTGTTTTCCGCAGCCATTCTTTCTTTGCTGAAATCCGCCTCCAGATCCTCCATATTGAAGGAAAAGTACGGTGCCCAGTTGCCGTCTGTACGGCCGAAACGCAGCTCCAGTCTTTCGCCTTTATCAGCATATTCTATGCCGTCTTTTGTCTTGTGCTCTACCTTTTCATTGTTGGGATATTTGAGTATGAAATAGCGGTAGGCATTCTGCCCATCCTGCGAAATGTCGTCGCCGGCTCTTTTTACTGCACCCGGATCCAATTTATATCCGTCAAACTTATCCGGTACTTTTATATCCTGGTCGAGATAAGCATCGTAATCTTCTCCGAACATGCTGTGGTGATGGCTGTTGCCCTCGCCACCGCTCATGAGTGTCCCTATGCCCAGGACAAACGCTGCGACGATCAATACGAAAGAAGCATATATCCACAACTTTGTCGAGCTATTGTTTTTATCAGCCGTGGCATTTTCATTATCCCTGAAAACTGGGTTTCTCGTGAAAATAAGCCACCATATCAGGGATGCCCCGACAATTCCGAAGGCCGAGCTAAATGCTACGGACCTTGAAAACATAATAAAACTGCCCAAATAACAAAGGAACCCTGTAGCTCCAACGACCAGTCTGAACCATTCTGCGTCGATCAATCCCTTGCTATCCGAAGAGACTGTATATTTATTCTGCTGAAGGATAACTAATATGACCACAAGCAAATTCAGAATCCATGACAGTATATTGAAAGCTTTTATCAGAGAAGCCGGGAGAGCGTTATAGAAGAATCCCGGGACAAATGCAAAAACATACCAGATGACTACCAGAACGCAAACAAGCAAATATGCATGTCGTCCTTGCTTTTGTTCCTTTGTAAACTTTTTGACCATTTTTCTGTCTCCTTTCAGTAGCTCGTCCAGGGAAACATCGAAGGTGTCACTTAACAAGACAATAGTCTCAAGGTCAGGATAACTCTTTCCGTTTTCCCAGTTTGATATCGTCTGTCTGGTTACGTTGCAGATCTTTGCTAAATCCGTCTGTGTGATGGCATGTTTTTCTCTTATTTCAGCGATCTTTTTGCCTAGTTCCATTTGATCTTACATTTCTTTACTCTGATTGTTTAATACGTTTATATTTTATATGAAGGGGGGACCACGTATAAAGCATTTTTAAATAATAATAAAGCAAAGATTATTTGCTCATGATTTTTCATATAATTAACTTATAGTATAGTTTAATGTCTGGTACTATTTCTGATCTTAGATCAAACAGCTTTCCTGTAATAACTATACGGATTCGCCGGATACTTGCCTTTTTACCGCCGAACAAAAAGGAGCAGCTTAAGCTGCTCCTCTTTCATTCTTTGCGAGTCTCTATACCAGGCTCAGCTGGTCGCCGTCGTCGTTTTCAGAGCTGTTCTTTTCCTCCTTCTTCGGCTGCGGCTTGTCTTCCTCTTCATCGTCTCTGGGACCCTTGGCCATGGCCACTATTTCGGAGCCTTCCTCGACCTTCATGATCTTGACTCCCTGTGTGGTCCTTCCGAGTTTTGATACCTCGTTTGCCTTGATCCTTATGATGATACCGTCGGAATTGATGAGGAATACCTCGTCGTCATCGGCAACTACCATGGCGCCTACGAGTTCTCCTGTCTTGTCGAACTTGCTCTTGTCATAGGTGAGAAGACCTTTGCCTCCCCTTGCCTGTATCTTGTATTCCCTGACCGGAGTCCTCTTGCCGTAACCGTTCTTGGTGACGACCAGGAGTTCTTCCTTCTTTTCCGCCAGTTCCATGGAGACGACTTCGTCGTTCTTTCCGAGGGTTATGGCGTGTACGCCGGAAGCGTTCCTTCCCATGGGCCTTACGTCCTCTTCAGAGAAGCTGATGCACTTGCCCTGCTTGGTGACTATGATGACCGTGGAAGTTCCCGTGGTCTCCTTGATGCCCACAAGCTCGTCGCCCTCTTTGAGCTTGATCGCTATGAGGCCCGTCTTCCTGTTGGTATTGTATTCTTCGACGGCGGTCTTCTTGATGATACCGTTCTTGGTAACTGCTATGAGATACTTGCCCTTATCCTCTTCCCTGAAAGGCATCACAGAGGATATCCTCTCGTGCTGCATCAGGTTGAGGAAGTTGATAGCGGGTATGCCCTTTCCTGTCCTTGCGCCTTCCGGGATCTCGAAGCCCCTGATGGTGTAGGCTTTTCCTACGCTGGTGAAGAACACCAGAGTGTCGTGGGTGGAGCAGGAAACGAGATGCCTTACAAAATCGTTCTCTCTCGTGGTCTGGCCCGTTATGCCTCTTCCGCCTCTTCTCTGGGTCTTGTAGGTGTCGGCGTTCACTCTCTTGATATATCCGAGGTGAGATACGGTCACTATGATATCTTCTTCCTGGATGAGCTCGGCTTCGTCCACTTCCTCTTCGTCGGCTATGATCTCGGTCCTTCTGTCGTCGCCCCATCTTACGGCGATCTCCTTGAGCTCGTCCTTTACGACACCCATGAGGAGATGTTCGTCTTCGAGAAGGCTCTTGTAGTATGCGATCTTCTTCTGAAGATCGGCGTATTCGGCTTCGATCTTTTCTCTTTCGAGACCCTGCAGCCTTCTGAGTTGCATTTCCAGGATGGCTTGGGCCTGCCTGTCGGAAAGTCCGAACTTCTTCATCAGCTGCTCTTTGGCATCGTCGTAGGCGTTCCTTATGGTCTTGATGATCTCGTCGATGTTGTCAAGAGCTATGATGTATCCTTCGAGTATATGGGCTCTGGCTTCCGCCTTTGCCAGATCGAACTTGGTCCTTCTGGTGAGGACTTCCTTCTGATGCTTTATGTATTCTTCGAGTATCCTCTTTACAGACAGCAGTTCCGGCTTTCCGTCCACGAGGGCTATCATGATGATACTGACGTTGGACTCAAGCTCCGTATGTTTGTAGAGCCTGTTGAGCATGACTCTGGGGTTCACGTCTTTTTTAAGATCTATGACTACCCTTACCTCGCCCTTGGAGGACTCGTCCCTTATGTCTTTTATACCCTCGAGCTTCTTGTCTTTGACAAGGTCGGCGATGTGGGCTATCATCTGGGCTTTGTTGACCTGGTAGGGGATCTCCGTGAAAATGATGGATACCCTTCCCTTGTTGTCTTCCTCTATGTGCCCTTTGGCTCTTACCTTTACCTTGCCCTGGCCAGTCCTGTAGGCTTCCTTGATCGCTGTCTTTCCGACTATGGTGGCTCCCGTGGGGAAGTCGGGTCCCTTTATGACCCTTGCCAGATCGTCGTCGGAAGTGTCCGGATTGTCTATGAGGAGTATGGTCCCCTGTATGACCTCGCGGAGGTTATGGGGAGGTATGGAAGTGGCCATACCTACGGCTATACCGTTGGAACCGTTTACGAGGAGATTGGGGAATCTTGCGGGGAGAACCACAGGCTCCTTTTCTTCGCCGTCGTAGTTAGGTATGAAATCGACTGTATCCTTATCTATATCCCTGAGCATCTCCATAGCGAAAGGCGCCATTCTTGCCTCGGTGTAACGGGATGCGGCCGCTCCGTCTCCGTCCATGGAGCCGAAGTTTCCGTGTCCGTCTACTAAGGGGTATCTCATGTTCCAGGGCTGGGCCAGCCTTACCATGGCGTCGTAGATGGATGCGTCGCCGTGGGGGTGGTATTTACCCATTACTTCTCCCGTGATCCTGGCCGATTTCTTATGGGGCTTGTCCGGGGTTATGCCAAGAGCATCCATTCCGTAGAGTATCCTTCTGTGAACGGGTTTGAGACCGTCTCTCACGTCGGGAAGAGCTCTTGCGACGATTACCGACATCGAATAATCGATGTAGGATTTTTTCATCTCGTCATATATCTCGTGCTGAAGCAGTCTGCTGTCGTTTATTAAATCTGCCATCTATACTGCCTCCTTAAAAGTCGAGCTGCGCGTACTGCGCGTTCTCTTCTATGAACTGTCTTCTGGGCGGGACCTTGTCTCCCATAAGAGTGGTGAATATCTGGTCTGCCCTTGCCACGTCGTCTATGGTTATCTGTACCAAAGTCCTGTGTGCAGGATCCATGGTGGTATCCCAGAGCTGCTGGGCATCCATTTCTCCCAGACCTTTGTATCTCTGGATGTCTATCTTCTTTCCGGGATAGAGCGTTGCCATTTCGGCAAGAGTCTTTTCCTGCTCGGCATCGGAATAGGTGTACCTCATATCCTTGCCCACCGTGCATCTGAAAAGAGGCGGCTGTGCCGCGTAGATATATCCGTCTTCGATGAGCTGAGGCATATATCTGAAGAAGAGGGTCAGCATAAGAGTCCTTATGTGGGCTCCGTCCACGTCGGCATCGCTCATGATGATGATCTTGTGGTAGCGGAGCTTCGAAATGTCGAAGTCCTTTCCTATGCCGCAGCCGAAGGCCGTGATCATATCCTTTATGGTATCGGAAGCAAGCATCCTGTCGAGCCTTGCCTTCTCTACGTTGAGTATCTTTCCTCTCAAAGGAAGTATGGCCTGGGTCTTTCTGTCCCTGCCTTCCTTTGCGGAACCGCCTGCGGAATCTCCCTCGACGATGAATATCTCGGAAAGTGCCGGATCTTTTTCGGAGCAGTCAGCCAGTTTTCCGGGAAGCGAAGTGGAATCGAGAGCCGTCTTTCTTCTGGCAAGTTCCCTCGCCTTTCTGGCCGCTTCTCTGGCCCTTCCTGCCTTGATGCATTTGTCGACTATGATCCTCGCCTGGTTGGGGTTCTCTTCAAGGAAGGCCATGAGCTCTTCCTTTGTAGCCGAATCAACCAGCGTCCTCATGGTAGCGTTTCCGAGCTTGGTCTTCGTCTGTCCCTCGAACTGGGGCTCCGAGAGCTTTACGGAAACTATGGCCGTAAGACCTTCTCTTACGTCATCGCCGTCGAGGTCCGGATCCTTATCTTTAAGTATCTTGGATTTCCTTGCGTAATCGTTGAACACCTTGGTAAGAGCGGTCTTGAATCCCACCAGATGGGCTCCGCCTTCCACAGTGTTTATATTGTTGGCATAGGAAAAGATGTTTTCGGAATAGCCGTCGGTCCACTGGAGAGCCACTTCCACTTCGCTGTCCTTTTTCTTTACTTCGTAATAGATGACAGAGTCGTGGATGGGCGTCTTGTTCTTGTTCTGAAAGCTTACGTATTCCTTGATACCGCCTTCGTAGCAGTAGCTTTCCTTTCTCTTCTTCTCTCCTCTTTCATCCTCGAGGCTGATCTTGAGGCCCTTGTTCAGGAAGGCCATTTCCCTGAGCCTTGCCTGGAGCGTCTCGAAACTGAACACGGTCTCGTCGAAGATCTCCGCGTCAGGCTTGAATATGGTGTGGCAGCCTGTCCTGTTTCCACAGTCGCCCACTATGGTGACTTCGCTGGTCTTCTTTCCTCTGGAATATTCCTGGCGGTAGATGTGTCCGTTACGCAGGGACTCTACCATCATGTATTCGGAAAGGGCGTTGACTACGGATGCGCCTACGCCGTGGAGTCCTCCGGATACCTTGTATCCGCCTTCGCCGAATTTACCTCCGGCGTGAAGGACTGTCATTATGACTTCCATGGCAGGCTTGTGCATCTTGGGATGCTCGTCTACGGGCATGCCTCTTCCGTCGTCCGTTACTTCTATGGAATCGTCTTCTCTTATCTTTACCTGGATATGAGAGCAGTATCCCGCCAGCGCTTCATCCACAGAGTTGTCCACTATCTCGTAGACAAGGTGATGAAGTCCCCTTGTGCTGGTCGATCCAATGTACATTCCGGGTCTTTTTCTTACAGGTTCCAGTCCCTCCAGGACCTGTATCTGCTCGGCGTTGTACTCTTTACCGATCTCGTTTTGATTTTCTAAAGCCATTTTTTCTCCTTACCCTTGATTTTTTGCAGATTTTCGGATAATCTAACTGTGCAATTATACTCGTAAAGCGGGGTAAAAATCAAGGATTTAAGCGAATTTTTTCGCTTAGACCTCTTTTTTTGCAAAAAATTATTTTGCTTGCTTTATTTCGGCGATTTTTTTAAAACCACAAGATATATGGTCTGTGGAAAAGTGAATAATGGTTTTCCACAACAAGTGGAAAACCATATAAATCCTTAGAAATTTCGCTTTTGGCCTGTGGATATTCCTGTGGAAAACCTTTTCTGCTACAATATCACTAACAACTAGAAAGAAGCGTCATCAAATGACAAAGACAGCGTTAAAACAGAATTGGGAAAGCGTTATCGAGCTGCTGTATTCAGAGCTCGATGATGTTGTAGTGAACACTTTTTTCGCCCCTTTGGTACCGGCAAAGATATCCGAGACCGAAGGCAAGATTTTTTTTATTTCAGAAAACAGTAAGTTCTATCAGAATACTATAAACCATCATCAGGATCTCATAGTCAGCGCTACCGAAAAGGTATTCGGAAAGCCTTATTTTGCCGTGGTGCAGGAATCCGTGGAAGAAGAGGACATTGACGACCAGCAGAAGGAAGATTATCTGAACCCCAAGTATACCTTCGATAGTTTCGTTCCCGGACCCACCAACAGGATGGCATACGCAGCTTCCATGGCAGTGGCCGACGGATTCACCAAGACCTACAATCCCCTTTTCCTTTACGCGGGATCGGGCCTTGGAAAGACCCATCTTATGCACGCCATAGGCCATTTCGTGAAAAGGCATAAACCAAAGAAGAAGATACTTTACGTTTCCGCGGAGACCTTCGTTTCTGAGCTAATAGAAGCCATCAGGACCCATAAGCAGAACCAGTTCAAGGAAAAGTACAGAAAGGTAGATTACCTTCTCTTCGACGACGTGCAGTTCATTGCCGGCAACAAATTCGCGGAAGAGGAGCTTTACAATACTTTCGAGACATTAAGGGCTGCCAACAAGCAGATGGTCTTTACTTCAGACAGACCACCAAGAGAACTGGGCGATATACCGGAAAGACTTGTATCCCGTTTCGTATGGGGAGTAATGGTGGATATACAGCCCCCCGATTACGAAACCAGAATGGCCATACTTAAAAATAAAGCTCTTCTTGAGAACGTTGATATATCTTCCCAGGAAGTTATAGAAGTATTCGACCTCATAGCCCACAGTTTCAAAAACAACATACGTGAGCTTGAAGGAGCTTTCACAAGAGTACTTGCCTTCTCGGCTTTTTCCGGCGAACCTATTAATATTTCGCTGGCTAAAAAAGTTCTTTCGGACGTCATAGTAAAGGATAAGAAGGAACTTACTCCGGAAAAAATAAAGAAAGCAGTTGCCGAATACTACGGTATAACTGTGGAAGACCTTGATTCTTCAAAGAGATCGAGGAATATTTCCTATCCCAGGCATATCGCTATATATTTAATAAGGAACAGACTTGGAATATCCTATCCTTCCATTGGTAAAATATTCGGAGGAAAAGATCATACCAGCATCATGCATAGCTGCGAGGTAATAGAGAACGAACTTAAGTATTCCGATGAATTATCAGCCGCTATTGATGCTATAATGGAAAACGTGGATATATAGATGTGGATGATGTGGTATTTTTTCCACAGCTTTTACACAGATAAATGTATTGATTATGAGCATATATAAAGGTTTTCCACAATATCCACAAACCAGCAACTTCACCAACATTTTTATTTAATAATAAAAGAGGTCATAAAATGAAATTCACTTGTTCACAGGCCGCTCTTTTAAGAGCTGTTAACACATGTATCAAAGCCGTTTCAGTAAGAACTACCATTCCTATCCTTAAAGGAATACTCATAAAAGTTGAAGACGGAAGAGCAACTCTTACTTCTTCAGATCTTAACATGAGCATAGAAACGAGCTTCGACGTACAGAACTACGTGAACGGAAGTTCCGTAGTATCTGCAAAGCTTTTAGGAGACATAGTAAGAAAACTTCCCAATTCTCTCATAAATATAGATACGGAAAAAGAATACGGAAAGCTATCTATCAACTGCCTGGGATCAGACTTTTCAATAGTATCTCTTCCGGCTGATGAATTTCCTCTCGTAGGAGGTGTGAATTCAAAGGATTTCTTCGAACTGGATAAAGCGGATTTCAAAGATATCATAAACAAGAGCGTATTTTCAGCAAGCATCGATGAAAAGAAAGGAATACTCACAGGCTGCCTCTTCAATATAAAGGGAGGAACTATGGAAGCCGTTGCTCTCGACGGTTTCAGAATGGCTATCGTAAGAAAAGAGATAGGATCTGATAAAGAAAAGAGATTCATAATACCTGCAAATATACTTTCAGAAATATATAAGATATTGAACGAAGACGAAGGTTCGGACCAGATATCCGTTCTCTTCGAAGAAAAGAAAGCTGAGTTTCTTACAGAAGATACGAGAGTAATAGCAAGGCTTCTTGAAGGTGAATTCATAAAATACAACGATATACTTCCTAGCAGCTGGAATACCAGAATAACTGTAAACAGAGAAGATATGCTCAGCTCAATAGAAAGAGCATCTCTCTTTGCCAAAGAAGGAAAGAACAACCTTATAAAGATAAAGGTAGGAAAAGACACTCTCGATATAGAATCAAGATCCGAAGAAGGAAACGTGAACGAAAAGGTTGGAGCAGACGTTGAAGGAGAAGAACTTCTGATAGGATTCAACTCAAAATATCTCATCGACGTTCTTAAGGTGATAAGCGACGAAGAAGTAGTTTTCGAAATGGGATCAAGCGTAAGTTCATGTCTCATAAAACCTGTTGAAGGAAACGATTACACGTATCTCGTTCTTCCGGTAAGGATATCCGTTTCTTAATGATATTCAAAAGTATAGAACTCGAAAATTTCAGAAACTATGAAGTATTAAGCTTAGATTTCGATTCTAAGCTTAATATTATTACGGGAAAAAACGCTCAGGGAAAAACAAATCTGCTGGAATCTCTGTTCATAATGGGTCTCGGAAAATCATTCAGGACCAATAAGGATACGGAGATGATAAAGTTCGGCAATGATTTTTCTAAAGCAAGAGCCGTTGTTGATGATGACGGAGAAGAAACTGAAATTGAGATCATATGCAATCAGGAAGGAAAGATAATAAAGGTAGACGGTACCAAACTGCAGAGAAACGCTGACCTTCTGGAAAACGTATATATAGTGGTATTTTCTCCGGACGACTTAAGGATAGTAAAGGAAGGTCCCGAAAGCAGAAGAAAATTCATAGACAGAGAACTGTGCCAGATAAAACCCGTATATTATTCAGACCTCGGTAATTACAAAAAGGTACTCAAACAGAGAAATTATCTGCTAAAGGAAAGAAATAAAGATGAAGCTCTGCTCGAGGTATTCAATGAGTCTTTGGCTGAATACGGCACAAGGATAATAGAGGAAAGATACAGATTCACTGAAAGAATAGCAAAGATAAGCAGCGGTATACATTCAGATATTTCCGGAAACGGAGAAAATCTGGAAATAGGATACGAGACTTTTATTAAAAGAGGAACGACTAAGGAAGAATACAAGGAAAAACTCGATAAGAGTATTGAAAGCGATCTGTATAAAGGGTATACGACATTAGGTCCCCATAAAGACGATCTTTGTATAAAGATAAACGGAAACGATATAAGGGCATACGGATCCCAGGGACAGCAGAGAACTGCTTCGCTTTCTCTGAAACTTGCAGAGATAGGACTCATAAAACAGGAAACAGGGAAAAACGCAGTGCTTCTTCTGGACGACGTTTTATCAGAACTTGATATACAGAGACAGGAATACCTTATCAAATCAATGAAGGATATACAGGTATTCATAACGTCCACTGAAATAGATGAAAAACTCAGAAAACTGCTTCCTGAGGGAAAATCGTTTTTTATTGACAATGCAAGGGTATGTCAGTATAATAACTAAGCTATGCCCAAATTTGTTTTTTGGGAAAAGGAGGCGAGATAAATGGCAAAAGGAAAGATGACCTATCAACCGAAAAAAGGTCAGAGAGCTAAGGAACACGGCTTTAGAAAGAGAATGTCCACAAAGAACGGCAGAAACGTTCTCAAGAGAAGAAGACTCAAGGGCAGAAAATCTCTCAGCGCATAAAGGCCGCAGTAATGCGAGTCCTTTTTGCTATTAGAGGGTAATTTTCATGAAAAGGCCTGAAGTTCTGAGAAAAAAGGAAGATTTCGACAAGCTTCGAAGTAAGGGAAAGTCAGTGGGCGGAAGATATGCCGTTATGGTTTATCTTGAGAACGGTCTCGATCACAACCGCAAGGCATTTCTGGCGAGCAAAAAGGTCGGTAATTCCGTTCAGAGACACAGGGCTATGAGGCTTATGAGAGAATCTTACCGTCTTATAGAAAAGGAGCGCATGGTTCCGGAAGGAATCGATTTTTTGTTTATTGCAAGACCTGCCATCAATGATTCGAAATGTGCGGATGTGAAAAAAAATATTGAAGCCGCAATGAGGAAAGCCGGGATCATATGAAATACGTTTTGATATTCTTTATAAAATTTTATCAGATGTATATATCACCGCGTTTTCCAAGTACCTGCAGGTTCATACCTACCTGCTCGTCATACGCTCTGGAAGCTATACAAAGATACGGAGCCATAAAAGGCGGAAAGCTTGCGATAAAAAGAATTTTGAGATGTCATCCGGGAAACCCGGGTGGATTTGATCCTGTTCCGCAGGATTTGGAGGTTAAATGAATGCTTTTTTAGCAAGATTGATCGGATACCTCATGAGATTCATCTACAGTCTCGTGAATAACTACGGAGTTTCGATCATCATACTTACCTTTCTGGTAAGACTCTGTCTGCTTCCTCTCTATCACAGACAGAACAAGTATACGGCTGCTATGGCTGATCTTCAGCCGAAGATCAAGGACATACAGACAAAGTATGCAGCCGACAAAAACACGATGAACGAGAAAATGAACGAACTGTATCAGGAAGCAGGGGTCAATCCTTTGGCCGGTTGTCTTCCGATGGTGATACAGCTCCCCATCATACTCGGATTGTTCGCCCTTCTCAGAAACCCCCTCGTATACATAGAGGGAAGCGAAATGGTAGCGGCGGTACACGAATCCTTCCTCTGGGTATCCGACTTAAGTCAGCCGGATAACTGGATCCTTCCGCTTCTCGCGGGGATCACCACGTATTTTTCAACTGCGATTTCTTCTTCCAACGATACGTCGGGAGCTATGGCGGGAATGAAGTATTTCTTCCCCATCATGATCTTCCTTATGGGAAGAACTTTCCCGGCAGGACTTGCTCTCTACTGGGGCGTAGGAAATCTGCTGACCATGGCCCAGACCTACTACTTCAACGTAAGGAAGAAGAAGAAAGACAAGGAAAAAGAGATCGAGGAAGAAGTAAACAGAAGGCTCAACAAAAAGAGATAAGGGCTTTGGAGGCTTTGATAAAATGAAATATTCCGAAAAATGGGGAGACAGCATAGAAGCTGCTGTGGATCTTGCTCTTCAGGAACTCAAGCTTTCTAAAGACCAGGTTACCGTAACTGTTCTGGAGGAGCCCAGCAAGGGCTTCTTCGGCATCGGATCCAAACTTGCAAAAGTCAGAGTCGAAGAGAAAAAAGCCGAAAAGAAGGCGGAAAAGGAAACCGTTCTTCCTATGAAACCGGCTACTGAGATATCCGAAGATAAGATCGAGGAACTTCTGGGAAAAATACAGAAAACGGAAGGCTCCGAAAACACAGAAAAGAAACACAACAAAAAGAAGAAACACAACAAACAGAACAGACAGAAGACAGACAGGGAAGCGGGAAAGGTAGAAGTAAAACATACCAATATAAGCACGAAACCGGAAGATCTGGTTCCTGCAGAAGAGCATCCCGCAAAAGAGTTCCTTGAAAAGACTTTCGGGGAAATGGGTCTTGAAGTCAAGGTTTCCGTATCGGTGAACAAAGACAACGTATACGTTGACGTAGAAGGAAAAGACACAGGTACGGTCATAGGCAAGAGAGGCCAGACTCTCGATGCCCTCCAGTATCTTACGAGCCTCGTTGTGAACAAGAGCGAGGACGGATACATCAGGGTAGTCCTGGACGCTGAAGGCTACAGAGCAAAGAGAGAAGCAACTCTCGAAGCGCTGGCTGCGAGGATCGCAGAAAAGGTGCTGCGCACAGGAAAGAGCGCGAGACTCGAACCCATGAACCCTTATGAAAGAAAAGTGATACACACGGCGCTTCACGACGCAAAGGGTATCACAACGAGAAGTGAGGGCGACGAACCTTACAGAAGAGTTGTTATTGAACTTAAAAAGTAACGATCACGGCCGCCTTAAGAGGCGGCCTTTGTATTATGGAAAATACCACTATAGCTGCTATATCAACTGCATACGGAGAAGCCGGTATAGGCATAGTCAGGATGTCGGGTCCCGACTCTCTTGACATACTGAAGAAAGTCTTCTTTTCAAAGAACGGTAAAAGCCCAGCCTTCGAAGCAAGGCACATGTATTACGGCACGGTAAGAAAGGCCGATGGTGAAGTCATCGACGAGGCCCTCGCCGTATATATGAACGCGCCCTATACCTATACGGGAGAAGACGTGGCTGAGATACAGTGCCACGGGGGAAACATATCCGTAAAGAACATACTCTCACTGCTTCTCGAAAGCGGAGCGGTCCTGGCTGACAGAGGAGAGTTCACCAAGAGAGCCTTCCTTTCCGGAAAGATAGATCTTTCCCAGGCGGAAGCCGTCATAGACCTCATAAAAGCAAGGACGGGAAGAAGCTACGAGACCGCCGTGGATCAGCTGGAAGGAAGCGTATCGAGAAGGGTAAAAGAGATAAGAGAAAGGCTCCTAGACCTTCTCGTATCCATTACTGTCAACATGGATTACCCCGACGAAGACATAGAGATACTGACCTACGAGCGCTTCGGAGAAGCATTATCGTTAATAGACGATGAACTTAGTAAACTCAACGCTTCCAGCAGCGAAGGACGCATCCTGAGAGAGGGCCTAAAGGTTGCTATAGTGGGCAAGCCCAACGTGGGGAAGTCGTCTTTGATGAACATCTTCCTCAAGGAGAACAGGAGCATAGTGACGGACATACCCGGCACCACCAGAGATACCATAGAAGAGAGCGCGTCGGTCAGGGGAATACCCATTTCCTTCATAGATACGGCAGGCATACACGAGTCCGAGGACGTGGTGGAAAGCATGGGTATAGAAAGGAGCAAGGAGGCCTTCAATAAAGCTGATCTTCTCATCCTCGTCCTTGACGGAAGCAGCGAGCTTACGGATGAGGACAGGGAACTTCTGGAAATGTCAGAAGGAAGGCCCTGCATCACCCTTCTCAACAAGGCGGACAAGGGCCTCGTTCTGAAAGAGGAAGGCATAGAAGTATCCATGCTCACTGAGCAGGGAATAGATAAAATAGAAGACGCCATAGAAGGCTTCGTGGACAGCGGAAGGGTGAGGCGCGAAAGCGACGTTATGATAACCAACATACGCCACGCGGATCTTGTAAGAAAAGCCCTGTCCGAGATAGGCGAGGCCATGGAGATGGTCAAAGCAAGGGAAGCCATGGACTTCATAGAAGTGAACGTCAAAGCGGCTTTCGATTATCTCGGCGAGATCATAGGAGAGACGGCATCGGACGAAGTCATAGACGAAGTGTTCTCACGTTTTTGTCTCGGTAAATAGCTTATGGAAATAAAGAAGTTAGGAACATACGACATAGTGGTCATAGGCGCGGGACACGCCGGCTGCGAAGCGGCTCTTGCCGCGGCCAGGATGGGAAAGAAGACTCTCATACTTTCCATCAACCTGGAAGCAGTGGCTAACATGTTCTGCAACCCCGCCATAGGAGGAACTGGTAAAGGACATCTTGTCAGAGAGATAGACGCTCTCGGCGGCGAGATGGGTCTTTGCATAGACAAGACTTTCATACAGAGCAGGATGCTCAACGTGTCCAAAGGTCCGGCGGTGCACTCCTTAAGAGCACAGGCGGACAAGAGACGTTACCATGAGGAGATGAAAAGGACCCTGGAAAAACAGGAAAACCTGCTCCTTCGCCAGGGCGAAGTAATAGATATAGACATGGACAGGGAAGACGGCGTAAAGGGCGTTCTTCTCAAGACCGGCGCCTACTATTCCTGCAAGGCCGTAGTCATAGCCACGGGCACTTTCCTGGGAGGAAAGATCTTCATAGGAGACACGGGTTTCGACAGCGGTCCCAACGGTCTGTCTCCGTCTACGGAGCTTGCGGAGGCCTTAAAGAAAAGAGGCCTTCCCATGAGACGTTTCAAAACAGGCACTCCGGCAAGAGCTCTTTCTTCCTCTCTCGACTATTCCAAGATGGAAATACAGCTCGGCGACGAAAAACCGGTTCCTTTTTCCTTCATGGACGAGAACGTTGACAGAGAGCAGGTACCGTGCTGGCTTACCTATACCAACGAAGAGACCCACAGGATCATAAGAGAGAATTTTTCCAGATCTTCCCTTTTCGGAGGACTCATAGAAGGCGTCGGTCCAAGATACTGTCCCTCCATAGAGAGCAAACTTGAAAGGTTTCCGGACAAGGAAAGGCATCAGCTTTTCGTAGAGCCTGAAGGGCTGTCAACAGAAGAAATGTATCTTCAGGGCATGAGCAGTTCTCTTCCCGAAGACGTACAGGAAGCTTTCTACAGGACCATACCCGGTCTTGAAAACATACAGATCGTAAGGTCGGCATACGCTATAGAATACGACTGCATAGATCCTCTCGACCTGAACATGAACCTGATGCATAAAGCTTTCCCGGGACTGTTCTGCGCAGGGCAGTTCAACGGATCCTCGGGATACGAGGAGGCCGCAGCCCAGGGTCTCATGGCAGGCATAAACGCAGTCCTTTGGCTGGACGGAAAAGAGCCTTTCATAATCGACAGGTCGGAAGGATATATAGGGGTGCTCCTGGACGACCTCATAACAAAGGGAACGAACGAACCCTACAGGATGATGACCTCAAGAGCCGAGTACAGGCTGGTCCTAAGGCAGGATAACGCAGACATACGCCTGACCCAGAGAGGCCGGGACCTCGGACTCGTGTCCGACGAAAGATATGAAAAGTATCTCTCGGACAAGAAGGCTATGGAAGACGAGATCGCAAGGCTGGAAGCCCTGAAGATAAAACCCTCCGTAGCCAATACCGTGATAGTGAGGGAAGGGGGCAGCCCCGTGGAAAACGGAGCCTCTCTTGCGGAACTTCTCAAAAGACCTGAGCTCACATACGACAACACCGAGGAGATAGATCCTGAAAGACCAAAGCTTTCATATCACGTCAGGACCAAGGTCGAAGTGAGCATAAAGTATAAAGGATATATAGACAAGCAGCTGGCACAGATCGAGAAGTTCAAGCATCTGGAAAACAAAGCTCTTCCCGAAGACCTCGACTATATGGCAATGGAGGGTCTCAGGAACGAAGCAAAGGAAAAGCTCAGCGCTCAGAGACCGCTTTCCGTGGGACAGGCATCGAGGATATCGGGCGTGTCGCCCGCAGATATAAACGTCCTTCTGGTATGGCTCGAAAAGCTCAGGAGAAGCTGATGGAAGAAATTTACAAGAAGTTAACTGAATATATACTGGACTGGAACGAAAAGATAAACGTTACGGCTATAAGAGATCCGGAAGAGTTCTACGAAAAGAACATAAGAGACTCTCTTGTAGTTATGGAACTTCCTGAGTTCAGAGACGCGAAGCGCATACTGGATCTCGGCACCGGGGGAGGCTTCCCCGGCCTTCCTCTTGCCATAGCCTGTCCGGACAAGGAATTCTTTCTCCTTGACAGCGTGGCCAAGAAGCTGAAGGTAGTGGCAGCTGCCGCAGAAGAGTTCGGCCTTGAGAACGTCGACGTTCTCAACATGAGGGCCGAGGATCTTGCGAAGTGGCCTGCGTACAGAGAAAGCTTCGACGCAGTTGTATCGAGGGCGGTAGCCAATATGTCGACGCTCTCGGAATACTGCCTTCCTTTCGTAAAGAAGGGCGGATACTTCATAGCATACAAGACGGAAGAAGCCATGGATGAGATAAAGGCAGCGGAGCGCGCAATTTCTCTTCTGGGCGGAAAGATCGAAAAGATAGTCCCCGGGGGCATAGAGTGCAGCGGTCACATTTTCGCAGTCGTCAAAAAAGAGAGGACCACGCCGTCTAAATATCCGAGGAAGGCGGGTCTTCCCTCCAAGAGTCCCCTTTGACATAAATGTTTCACGTGAAACATTTGCGTGTCGGAAACAAAAATTGTGACAAAAAAGAATGTTTCACGTGAAACATTCTTTTTTCTTTGTTCCTTCTATTGATGTTTCACGTGAAACAATATATAATCAGCGCGTCGGAAAAAAATAGATTAAATCTGGAGGAAAAATGGGCAAATCAATAGCAATTTTTAACCAGAAGGGCGGAGTCGGAAAGACTACGACCAACATAAACCTGGCAGCATGCCTCGCAATGAAAAAGAAAAAGGTCCTGGTCCTGGACATCGATCCCCAGGGCAACACTACCAGCGGACTCGGTATAGGGAAGAGAGATCTGGAGTATACCAGCTACGATATTCTTATAGAAGACGACTTCGACCCGTACAAAGCGGTCTACAGAACGGTGGTAGACGGTCTCGATATAATCCCCGCAAGCGTGGATCTTTCGGGAGCGGAGATAGACCTCATATCCATAGAGGGCAGGGAAAAGCGTCTTGCAACAGCTCTGGATATAATCCAGGACTCCTATGACTATATTTTCGTGGACTGCCCGCCGTCTCTGAGCCTTCTTACCATAAACGCACTCACGGCGGTAGACAGCGTTCTCATCCCCATACAGTGCGAGTTCTACGCCCTTGAAGGCGTGAGCCAGCTCCTCTCCACCATAGACCTTGTAAAGAAGAACTTCAATCCGGATCTTCAGATCCAGGGCGTCCTTCTCTCCATGTTCGACGGAAGGGCAAACCTTTCGATACAGGTGGCGGAGGAGGTAAAGAATTTCTTCGGAGACAAGCTCTATTCAACGGTCATCCCGAGAAATATAAGGCTCGCGGAAGCTCCCAGCTACGGACTTCCCATCACGTCCTATGATCCGAAGTCCAAAGGCGCGAAGGCATATATGGCTTTTGCGGAAGAGTTCCTGAAGGGAGAAAAGAAGAATGGCCGTTAAGAAGAGAGGTCTCGGAAGAGGCCTGAGCGACATAATAGAAGACAGCACTGTCCTCCAGAGCTTCACCCCAGTGGAGAAGCCCAAGGAGAAAAAGCCTGCCGAAAGCAAAACGGCAAAACCCGCGGCAAAAAAGAGCGCGGCTCCAAAGACTGCTCCCTCCGAGAGCGTGGTATACGTGAGCCTCAATGACATCAAGCCCAACGCAAGCCAGCCCAGAAAGACTTTCAACGAAGACGCGCTTTCCGATCTGGCGGACTCCATAAAGGAGCATGGCGTCATCCAGCCTATACTGCTGCGCCCGGCAAAGAAGGGCTACGAGCTGGTGGCCGGCGAAAGAAGATGGCGAGCAGCCAGACTTGCGGGTCTTAAAGAGATCCCGGCCATAGTGAGGGATCTGGACGAAAGGACCAACGCGTTCTACGCTCTGATCGAAAACATGCAAAGAGAGGACCTCAGCGCCATAGAGGAAGCCGAGGGCATAAGGGAGATCATAGACAGATACGGACTCACCCAGGAAGAGACGTCCAAGGTCGTGGGCAAATCGAGACCCTACGTCACCAACGCTCTGAGGCTCCTGACTCTGCCGGAAGAAGTAAAAGAGTTGGTAAATAATGGAAGTCTTTCCCAAGGACACGCCAGAGCGGTGGCAGGGCTCGCGGGCGAGAAGCTCCAGATAGAAGCGGCTCTTAAAGCCGCGAAGGAGGGCTGGTCCGTAAGGCAGATAGAAAGCTATACGGCTCTCAAGCCCAAGAAAAAGCCTGCAAAGAAAAAGGCTTCGGCCAAAAAGGACGCCGAAACAAGAGCTCTTGAAGAAACTCTGAGCGAAGGTCTCGGAACGAGAGTTACGGTCGAAGGCAGTCCCAAGAGAGGAAAGATCATAGTAGAGTACTACTCTGCGGAAGAGCTCGAAAGACTTACGGAACTGCTCAAAGGATAAGATACTGACACAAAAAAGAAACATCGCCTATTGGCGATGTTCTTTTATATATACGTTGGCCAGTGCGTCGCACCTGTTGTTGTATTCGGATATTTTAGCGAAGTCCGCAAAGGAGAAAGCGTCTCCGTTGTTCTTCACGAACTGTTCGTAGTTTTTTTCTGTAGGTATCTTCAGATGGCCTTTGATGAGATAGACTTCGAAGCTGTGTTTAAAAAGAAGAGACAGGAGTTTCTTCCAAAGTTCCTGGTTTTCGACGGCCTGCTTTTTGGAGTTCTTCCAGCCGTTCTTTTCCCAGCCTTCGTACCACTTTTTCCTGAAGCAGTTGACCAGGTAGGAACTGTCCGAAAAGATGCGAAGGTGAAGGCCTTCTTCCTTCAGCGCGGAAAGGGCTTTTATGAGAGCCGTCAGTTCCATGCGGTTGTTGGTGGTGTTGTCCTCGCCTCCGCAGAGCTCCTTTTCGACCCCGGAGAACTCCAGTACGCAGCCCCAGCCGCCCAAGTTCTCTTCATTCTGGTTCCCGGCGCAGGCTCCGTCCGTATATATGTTCACGAGTTTTTTCACGCAGATCTCCTCTCTGGCTGGCTTTGTTAAAAGCTTTCTGTTAACGGAAATGAAAAAATACTGTACAATAACTTTTGATAATTTTAACATATTTTCTTCACAAAGAAGAGAAATAATACAGGTGTTTAGATGAGATTGGCATTCGGCTGCCTTGCAAGCGGCAGCAGCGGCAACAGTTACATTGTAAGATCGGAGACCACGGACATACTGGTGGACGCCGGTCTGTCAGGAAAAAAGATAGCGGACCGTCTGAAACTTTTCGGCGTCGACGGCTATCCGGACAGCGTCCTCATAACCCATGAGCATTCGGATCACGTACAGGGACTTCCCGTGCTGATGAAAAAGGGTGTTCGCGTTTACGCGAGCGAGGGGACTGCGGAGGCTATTACCTCCGGAGAAGACTGTCTTTGCCGTATCAAGCCGGGAGACTCATTCCGGATAGGAGATATAGAAGTGACGAGCTTTTCCGTATCCCACGACGCGGCGGATCCGGTAGCTTTTTCGTTCTTCAGGGAAGGCGCCTGTATAACCATAATAACCGATACGGGCTACGTCACGGAGGATTGCTTCCGCTTCATGAAGAAAGCGGACATCCTGGTCCTTGAGAGCAACCACGACGAAAGCATGCTTCGCATCGGAAGATATCCCTGGTTCCTCAAGCAGAGGATACTCGGAAGCGAAGGACATCTTTCCAACGAGGCCGCGGCTCAGGCTGTGGCGAGGATGCTGGCAGAAGACGTCATGAGCGGAGAGCGGAAATACAGAAAACTCCTGCTTGCCCATCTCAGCAAAGAAAACAATTTCCCGCAGATGGCCGTCGCGACCATGAACAACGTTCTGGAGAGCAAAGGTTTCAGCTGCGGAAAGGACATATCGCTCGAAACACTAAGCAGAACGGAAGCAAGCAAACTGTTCGTGATATGAACGGAAAGGGATGAATAAAGAAATGAGCACTGGAAAAAAGATCGTAGCGGTGATACTGATAGCAGTGATGGCCTTCGGTTTCGGACTGGCAGGCGGGCTCTGCGCAGACGTCATCAAGGAAAAACTGGCAGCCAAAAGCGACGTACAGACACCGTCAGACCTTTTGAATTTAGGCAACGCCCTTCATTATGAGGGCGAGAATTCTTCGGTAGACGTGGATCCTTCGGGCAACGTCACCATAAACGTCAGCGGAGACTACAGTCTGGCCGAGGCCATAGCAGACAAAGTGATGCCAAGCGTAGTGAGCGTCACCTGCACTTATGAGACGACCGTCAGCTACGGATGGTACTGGGGCGGAGGACAGAACTACACCCAGGAGGCCACAGCCGTGGGAACCGGCTTCATAGTCGATCCGAGCGGATATATTGTGACGAACTCCCACGTTGTCCACGACGGAGAATACAAGACCATAAACATCAGCCTTTACGACGGCAGCATGGTGGAAGGCCAGCTTCTTTGGAACGATTCCACCCTGGACCTGGCAGTAGTCAAGATAGACGGAAACGGACTCAGAGCAGCAGAGCTGGGCGATTCTGACGAAATGAGGATAGGCTCCTACGCGGCGGCTATAGGGAACCCTCTGGGACTTACCTTCGAGAGATCCATGTCCCAGGGCATCATAAGCGGTCTTGACAGGACCATAACCGTATCCAGCGAGTCTTCTCTTTCCGGAACGACAATGGAAGGCCTTCTTCAGACGGACGCGGCCATCAACTCCGGAAACTCCGGCGGACCCCTTCTCAATTCCAAAGGCCAGGTCATAGGCATAGCTTCGGCAAAGGCTTCGGACGGAGAGAGCATGGGCTTTGCCATCCCCATCAACGTGGCCAAACCAATAATCGAGCAGATCATAGAGAACGGTTCCTTCGAAAGGGTATATCTCGGCATCACAGCCATAGGCATCGAGCAGCAGTCTTCCGTGAGCAAGGAAGCTCTGGAAGAGTACTACGGATCCTCCACAGGCATCTACGTTGCCAGCGTTGCGAAGGGCGGTGGAGCCGACAGAGCAGGTCTTGAAAAAGGCGACGTCATCCTCACGGTGAACGGCACCAAGGTCGGCACTATGAACAAGATGTATTCCATCCTGGTATCGTACAAGTCGGGAGATTCGGTGCATATAACCTATCTCAGGAACGGACAGGAACATGAGGCAGACGTAGTCCTGATGACGTCTGCAGAACTGGAAGCTTTAGCGGAATAAGGGGAAAAAGAAAAAATTGCGGCAGTCACACGTAGGAAATACGTTGACTGCCGTTTTTTTTGATGGATTAACCGAGAATCTATTCCTGTCAGGACTTATACCAGTCGAGTCATTCAATATACTCAAAGTTTTACATATGCTATATAGAAACTAGAAGAAAGGAGGAAAAAGAAGAATAAACCAGAGTATAAAGAAAGTATAAAATGGAGGGTAAAATGAAAAAAGGAATAGCATTAACCTTGGCGCTTTTGGTAGCAATGGTGTGTGTTCCGACAACTTTTGCGGACACAAAGAAAGCAGATTTGGAATTACAAGTTTTGAGTGAAGAGTATGCGGAGTTGATGGAGTTTCATGAAGAAGTTGAAGACCTTTTTCCAGAAGTTGAAATAACGGAAATTCCATCTTTTGAAAAATTTTGTTATGACAGCGAAAAACCATATAGTAAAAGTGAGCGCCCAACACTGATTGAGTCTCTTGAAACAGAGAAAAATGGCATAGTATATAAACTGTATATGTACGATGATGATTCTGTTGGCTTATTGTCATTCAGGGATGGAAATCTTGTCACCGGTGTGTCTGACATTAATGGAGGGAACCTTCGCTGGAGGTGGTGGCACGCATCTTTGACATGGCATCAAGTTACAGTGACGCTTCGTGTTTATGGATCTTCGGGCAACTATTATTTTGATAGTCCTTATATGCCAACAGATGTTATTGCAACAAATGTTTTGCCGGTTTCTCTTTATAGGGGCGGATCG
>JAFRIQ010000045.1 GCA_017432725.1 Bacillota bacterium | reverse complement strand
TATGGCTACGGTGGTGTCGAAACCGAAATTGACCACGTTGTTGCTGTAGCGGTCTCCGACCTTCAGAAGATCAAGGGGCCTTACCGGGGCGTGGATAAGCTTTTCTATATCCTCGAATCTTTCGGCTCCCCCGAAGGCTTTTACAAAATCGTTGCCGCTTCCGCAGGGGTAGCAGCTGAAGCTGACGTTTTCAGCGCCCACTGCCCCATTGAAGACTTCGCTGATGGTGCCGTCTCCTCCGCAGGCTATGAACCTTAATTCTTCACCGGGGTTATCCTCAATACATTTTTTCACATATCTTGTGGCGTCCTGGATGGCCCTTGTGAAATACAGGCTGCACTGATCCTTTTCGGGCAAGGCTTCTATGGTGTCCTGTATTTTCTTTATACCTTCGCCGCTTCCGGCCTTAGGGTTGACAACAAAAAAATATTTCATTCTATCTATCCTCCCTTACATGAAGTGAACGTTATACCCTTTAAAGCATCATCATGCCCTGAACTATCAGCAGTTCTCCCAAGATATAGGTGAGCATGACGGTAAAGTGTTTTTTGAATATTATAGTGGGTCTCTTGCCGTATCTTACGAGGAAGAGGCAGCAGTCGGATGCAAAGAACAGGGCTGCGCCTATGAGCGCAAGCACCCCTCCTGTTCCGGGATGGCTCATGAGCTGCATAAGAGCAAAGAGATTCATCGTGCTGTTGCAGAAAAGATAAAAGCACATAGGGAAGAGCATGGACTTAGGAGTCCTTGCCTTCACTGCTTTTATGATCCTTATGCTTATGCCGAAATATACGACGGCCATGGGAACCGCTATGAGCCATATGACCTTTGAAAAATCGATATTAGGATAATAGGTCATTATAAAAAAGAAATGGGAGAACATGAAACTGATCCCTCCCATTATGAACCATTTATTTCCCACAGGTATCAAAAGAACGTCGCCCAGCCAGCTTGCGATCAGGGCGATAAGCAAAAAGAGCACTATCTTGTCTGTTGCAAAAACGTAATAGAGTATCAGGAACAAAAGCAGGAATGGCTTGGTCTTTGCCCTGTGCACGCCTTTGTCCTGCCAGCTGTGGTACAGATGTATGGCGCTGAAAACTGCCAGCAGCGCCAGAAACAGATATTTCATATCACTCACCTGCTGCTTTTTTGAACTGTATATCTATCCCTTCAGAAGTTCCGACAAGCGGTCGAGTTCCTCAGGAGAATAGTATTCGACTATTATCTTTCCTCTTTTTGGACTGCCCTCTACGGTGACTCTCGTTCCGAGACCTTCGCTCAGACGTTCTTCAAGAGCCCTGGTATCTGCGTCTTTCTTTGCGGACGCTTTTTTCTTTGCAGGCTTTTTCTTGGGCTTCAGGGCTGTATAGCTTTCTATCTGTCTTACGGACCAGCCCTCAGCCGCAGCCTTTTGAGCCGCTTCTATCTGAAGCTTTTCACCTGCAAGTCCGGCAACCGCCCTGGCGTGCCCCTGGGACAGTCTACCATTATTTACCAGCACCTTTACTTCCTCCGGAAGAGTGAGAAGTCTGAGTGCATTGGATATATAAGGTCTTGATTTGCCTACCACCTTAGAAGTTTCTTCCTGGGTGAGCCCGTACTTGTCTATGATCTCCTTTATGCCTTCTGCCTCTTCTATGGCATTGAGATCTTCTCTTTGCATGTTCTCTATGAGAGCATAGAAGGCGTTGGTCCTTTCATCAAGATCTCTGACTATTGCAGGAACTTCTTTGAGCCCGGCGAGCCTTGCCGCTCGCCATCTTCTTTCACCTGCGACAAGTTCATATCCCTTCTTTGCAGGTCTTAATAGTATGGGCTGTATCACTCCGTGTTCCCTGATAGAGTCTGCCAGATCGGCAAGAGCCTCCTCATTGAAGGTCTTCCTTGGCTGGCTCGCATTGGGCTTGATGTCGTTGAGCTTGATATATACCACGCTCTCGGCGGCTTCGGCAGCGCCTGCCGCTTCTTTTTTGGGAGCAGCTTTCTTCGGTGCCGCTTTGGTCTCTGCGGGTCTCTCCACAGGAGTGGGCGTCTGAAGTACTGCGCTGTCTCCGAAGAGAGAGTCGAGACCTCTTCCAAGCCCGCCTTTCTTACCTGCCATTGTTCTTCTCTCCTTTTAAGAATTCTTCAGCAAAGGCCATGTATGCCTTTGCGCCTTTGGATTTCGGATCGTAGCTGGTGATCGGCATTCCGTAGCTCGGAGCTTCTGCCAGTCTTATATTTCTCGGTATGACTGTAGAGTAGAGTTTGTCTCCGAAAAATCTCTTTACTTCTTCTGCGACCTGTATGGACAGGTTGGCTCTGCCGTCGAACATCGAAAGAAGTACTCCCTGGATCTGCAGATCTTTATTGAAACTCTTCTTTACCAGTTCTATGGTAGAGAGCAGCTGGCTCACACCTTCGAGAGCATAGAACTCGCACTGTATTGGAACGAGGACGCTGTCCACGGCAGTGAGAGCGTTTATGGTCAAAAGGCTAAGTGACGGCGGGCAGTCTACGAAGATATAGTCGTAGGAACCTTTGATCTCGTCAAGAGCGGCTGCAAGTCTCTTTTCTCTTCCCTCTATGGATATGAGGTCTATTTCAGCACCGGCTAGATCGACGCTCGCAGGAATGATGTCGAGGTTGTCGACTACCGTCCTGTATATCGCTTTATACGGATCGAAACCGTCTTCTATGAGCAGGTCGTAGCTCGTGTACTCGAGATCCTTCTTTGAGATCCCCAGTCCGCTAGTGGTGTTTCCCTGAGGGTCTATATCAAGAACAAGGACTTTTTTCTTTTTCATCGCCAGGCATGCCGCCAGGTTGATGTTGGTTGTG
>JAFRIQ010000044.1 GCA_017432725.1 Bacillota bacterium | reverse complement strand
TGCAAGAGCTTCTGTGTCGCACTCTTTGTAGTTGATGGTGGAGAGGTCGACCATATGCGGATCGGAGAAGGTGACTTCTTCCGTTGTTACCGGACGGGCACCTGAATCTGCATAGACCTGCTGTCCTTCTTTGCTCTCAAGGAAGTCCATGAAGAGCTTTGCGTTGTCGAGGTTCTTAGCTCCCTTGATGATAGCGGAACCGAATCCGACAGAGGTTACTCCCTCTTCCCAGTAGACGACTCTGCATCCGGGGAAGCAAAGGTCTTCGTTCATGATGACCAGCGGTTCATATGTAAGTCCTACTACATATTCTCCCTTAGCCGTATCCTTCATAGGTGCGGAAGAAGAATCGAGCTTAATTGCGTTTGCAGCAAACTTCTCGAGATAATCCCAGGCTTCCTGGCTGTCCCAGCCGCCGAAGTCTGTGAGCACGCACTGCATCCAGTTCCATGCGGAAGAGGAGCTTGCAGGATCTGCGATAGCGATCTTGCCCTTGAGTGCCGGATCGAGCAGAGATGCCCATCCTGTGATCTTGACGCCGGCTTCTGCCTCGAGCTTTTCGTTGACGATCATGCAGGGGATCTGGGAATCATGGAAAGTGAGCTTTCCTGTTTCGTTGTGGAAACCGGCGATCATCTTGTCGTCGTTTACGCAAACGTAATCCTCAAAATACTGGCCATAGCTGGCAATATCGGCATACTGAAGTCCGCCGAACATAACGTCTGCCTGCGGATTTGCAGCTTCTGCTTCGATCTTTGCCTTGCATTCGCCGGCTTTGCCGTAAGTATACTGGATGTGTACGTCAGGATACTTTTCGTTGAATGCTGCGATAGTAGCATCGAGCTGAGCGTCGGCAACTGTCGTGTACATGATCAGCTCGCCTTCGACCTTTTTCTTGCCGCATGCTGCAAATGAAAGCACCATGACGAGAGCAAGTACGATTGCTAATACTTTTTTCATTTAATTTCCTCCTATAAAACACTTGCGGCCTTTCCGGGAAAAAGCCGGAAAAGCGTATAAACAAGTACAATATACATTAATTATACCACATACGAGTAAAAAGGAACAAACTTATCTGTTTTTCATACACGGCTGCTCCTGTAAATTTCCCCTTCCATCTTCTCCATGAACTCAAGAGCTTCCTGTTTCGAGGGTATGCCCGATCTTCCTCCCGGTTTCGTGCACTTAAGAGCCGCTACGGCCGAGGCAAAACGTATATTGGTCCGAAGATCCATTCCGTCCAGCCAGCCTGCCAGGAATGCTCCGTGGAAAACGTCTCCTGCGCCCGTGGTATCCACGGCCTTTACGGGATAGGCAGGGAAATATTCTATACGCCCGTCTATCACCGCTTTGCAGCCTTTGGAGCCGAGGGTACCCATGACTATCTTTGCCGTTCCCCAGGATGCTATCTCAAGGAGAGCCTTTTCGTAGTCCTTTATACCGGTTATCCGTACGGGATACCTGTAGTTCATGATCAGTATGTCCGCAAGCCTTGCCAGCTCCAGATTCACTTCGTTGGGCTCCTTAAGGGAAGCGCCGTCAAGGGATACGGGGACACCGCATCTCTTCGCTATCCTTGCTGCTTCCATGGCGTTAGCGTGGTTGGTGCCGTCCAGATGGAGGACTTTAGCTCCCTTGATGGCCTTTTCCAGATCCTTCGTCCACGATATATCGGGATTGGTATCCTTCTGGGGGAACTTGGTCCTGGAGCCGTTTGCAGGGTTCACCATGACGAAAGACTGAAGGCCGAAGGCGTCCTCTCTTGCCAAAAGGCAGGAACAGTCGACGCCGTCCTTTTCCAGATGGGCTGTTATCTCGCGGGAGACGCTGTCTTTTCCGATAACTCCTATCAGCTGCGTCTTTTTTCCGAGCCTGCTTGCAGCAACAAGGGCGGTAGCTGCCGCGCCGCCGCCCTGTGTTTCGATGGATGTGATGTGGGTGGAGCTGTCCTCTTCAGGATAGTTCTCCACCGTGCAAAGCCTGTCTATGCAGTTGTAACCTACACCTGCTATATCCATTATCTCTTTGCCAATGCTTCTGCGTGAGCCTTGATGTTCGCGGAAGTGATGCCGTACTCTTCGAGGAGCTCGCCGGAAAGTCCGGACTGTCCGAACTTGTCCATAACAGCTACGTGGTCAAACTTCACTCCGTCCGTTCCCACCAGTCCGTAGGCCACCGCTTCGCCGAGGCCTCCGTACATGTTGGCTTCTTCGCAGACCAGGACTCTGCCGCCGCACTTCTTCGTATACTCTCTGATGGTATCCATGTCGAGAGGCTTGATGGTGTGGATGTTCACAAGAGCTGCGTCTACGCCTTCCTCAGCCAGGCTGTCTACAGCCTCTTTCGCAAGGCAGGTCATGACGCCCGTCGCAACTATGCAGACGTCCTTTCCTTCTTTGAGTACCTGGGCTTTTCCCAGTTCTATCTTATCCTCAAGAGAGGTGATTATGGGCATGGGCTCTCTCGAGGTCCTCATGTAGCAGGGTCCTTTATGCTCGTACATGACCTTCGCCATGAGCTTAGCCTGGTTGAAGTCGCAGGGAGAAAGGACCGTCATATTGGGTAGGGATCTCATGGCGGCGATATCCTCTATGCACTGATGGGTGCCGCCGTCTCCGGCGGGAGTGATGCCGCAGTGGGAACCGACTATCTTTACGTTCACGTTGGAATAGCATACGGCGTTCCTGATGATCTCGAAGGCTCTGCCCGCCGTGAATACGGCGAAGGAGTTCGCGAAGGGAACGAATCCCGTTCTCGCAAGACCTGCGGCCATTCCTATGAGATCCTGCTCGGCTATACCGGTCTCTATGTATCTGTCCGGAAATGCGTTCCTGAACACGAGGGAGCCTGTGGCGTGGCCAAGGTCAGCGTCCAGGCAGATTATATCTTCGTGCTCTTTTGCCAGCTCAACGAGACCTTCGTTGTATCCGTGGCATGTTGCTTTCTTTACTGCTTCTGCCATTACTGCTCACCTCCCAGTTCTCTAAGCGCCGTTTCCAGATCTTCGCCCTTTGGCGCCGCTCCGTGCCAGTCGAGATTGTTTTCCATATATGAGACGCCTTTTCCTTTGACCGTATTGGCTATGATGCAATGGGGCTTTCCTTCGGTCACTTTGTCGAGAGCCGCAAGGATCTGCTCGAAATCGTGTCCGTCTATGACGTCGGTAGCGAAGCCGAAAGCTTCGAACTTTGCCTTAAGGTCTCCGTGAGCCATGATCTCTTCCGTATTGCCGTCCAGCTGGAGCATGTTGCGGTCCACTATGACAGTAAGATTATCCAGCTTGTAGTTAGCCGCCGCCATGAAGGCTTCCCAGCAGAGGCCTTCGTCGATCTCGCCGTCTCCGACCATGGCGTATACCCTGTTGTCTGTTTTCTTGAGTTTGAAGCCAAGAGCCATGCCCGTAGCCACGGAAACACCCTGCCCGAGGGATCCCGTAGAGCAGTCGATGCCGGGGCATTTGTTGCTTTCTGGGTGGCCCTGGAAGGGATGATGGAGCCTTCTTAAGTACTGGAGCTCTTCCTTGGGCACGTAGCCCTTGTCGGCCAGTATGGCGTAAAGGGGAGGATTCGCATGACCTTTGGAAAGGACGAATATATCTCTTCTCTCGTCATGGGGATCCTCATACAGTCTCATTTTCGAATAGTAAAGGGCAACCATTATATCGGTTGCGGAAAGGGATCCGCCCGGATGGCCGCTTCCGGCCTTGGCGATCATCTCTATGGTCTCGAGACGTATCTGACGGGCTTTTTCCTGAAGCTGTGTGATAGTCATTTTGTATATCCTTTCAGACTTGGTACTAAAGCTGCTCGGCCGTCTATGCCTTGCCTACGCTTCCGAACATGGTCATCTTTTCGATGCATACTCTCTTCATTTCGGCTATGCCTGAAGTGAAGATCTGTCTCTGGGTATATCCCTTGCTTTCTTCGTCTCTGTGTTCAGCGTAATATTTCTTCACTGATTCGGAGAAAGCGATCTGGCATTCGGTGTTGACGTTGATCTTGCATACGCCAAGGGATATGGCCTTCTTGATCTGGTCTTCGGGTATGCCGGAGCCGCCGTGAAGAACGAGAGGCATATGTCCCGTCTGCTTTTTGATGGCGTCGAGAACGTCGAAGTTGAGGCCTGCCCAGTTCGCAGGATATTTTCCGTGGATATTGCCTATGCCTGCCGCGAGGAAATCGATGCCAAGATCTGCTATCCTCTTGCACTCGAGAGGATCCGCGCACTCGCCCGCTGCGATGACTCCGTCTTCTTCTCCGCCTATGGCGCCTACTTCAGCCTCTACGGAGATGCCCTTAGCGTGAGCTCTCTTTACAACTTCCTTTGTCTTTTCCAGATTCTCTTCGATGTCGTACTTCGATCCGTCGAACATGACTGACGAGAATCCGTTCTCAATGGCGTTGAGAGCGTCTTCATAGCTGCCGTGGTCTACGTGAAGAGCCACGGGTACGTTTATGTTCATATAGTTCATGAAACCGAGCACCGTGTCGGCTATGGTGCGGTAGCCGCCCATATATTTGGCCGTTCCGCCGGATACGCCCAAAATAATAGGAGAGTTGGTTTCCTGAGCAGCCTCAAGGAACGCCCTTATACTCTCCATGTTGTTAAGATTGAAATGTCCTACTGCATAATGACCCTCTTCAGCTTTCTGAAGCATTTCTTTTGCAGATACTAAATATGCCATGTTATCCTCCTTGTACATATTCTGTGCATTTTATGTGCCTATATTTTACCATGAAAAAAGCAGCCTGGCACACCGGCTTGGCTGCTTTTACAAACTTTATTTAACTTCTGTTCTAATGGGTCTTCCGGCGAGATAATCCCTCAGGTTGTCGCAGAGAAGCCCTATGGCCCTGTCGTAATAATAGGGGGTGTTTGCGGAGCAGTGAGGAGTGAGTATCACGTTTTCCATCTTCCAGAGAGGGCTGTCCGCGGGAAGGGGCTCTTTCGCGAACACGTCCATGGCGGCTCCGGCCAGATGTCCTGACCCCAAGGCTCTCACGAGAGCGTCCTCGTCGACTACGACTCCTCTTCCCATGCTGATTAGATAGCTTCCCTCCTTCATGGCTGCGAACATGGAATCATTGAAAAGTCCCACTGTGGAAGGCATAGCCGGTACAAGGGATACGACGAAGTCGCACAGGGATACCATCTCTTCGTTCTGATCTACGCCGTAGATCCTGTCCAGATCCTCTTCGGACTCGGAATCGAGCTTCGAACCGTAGACAGTCATGCCGAAAAGCTTGCACTTCTTTGCCACCTGCCTGCCTATATCTCCCATGCCTACGATCCCTACGACCTTTCCGTAGCAGTCGTTGGAACCGGGAAGGGGCGGTTTTTCCCAGACGCCCTTTATCTGGTTCCTCATGAGGAAGGGCATGCAGTTGAGGAACATAAGGATATACATGATGACCGATTCCGACATTGGTATGCCGTGAACGCCGGCTATCTTGCTTATGATGAGCCCGGGGAACTGCTCTCTTAAAGGCTCCAGTTTATCGATGCCTGCGGACAGGCTCTGGACCCACCTGAGGCTTTTTGCCCCCGCGGCCCATTTGGAAGGGGTCTGGGTGCCGAATATGAAGAGCACTTCGGCGTCGGGGCATTTTTCTATAAGATCTTCCTCGGTCTCGCAGAGTATGACCTCCACGTCGGGAGATACCTTCCTTAGCATCTCCACGTGCTCCGGTCTGAAGTCCATGGGCTTGGCCGTCGTTTTCTGATGTACTATAGCAAGTTTCATCTTTACACTCCTTTGATCCTGCGCATATATCACTGGACCCGCCTGATGCCCAGGTCGGTCCCGAGGGTGTTCATGTTGTATACGAAGAGAACTTCTTCAATGCCGTTCTCCGTGACGTAACTCGAGATAACGTCTCCGTAATATCTCGGGTCGACCACGGTGATCGTATGGTAGTCTTCCGTCATGAAAGGCAACATGCAGTTGGCATAGCTGTCCTTGATGACCAATATATCCGGCTTCTCTTCATTGGCTTTGTTCGTGATGGTGATGAAGGGGTGGTTGCCCGAAAGGAAGTAGGCGTACTGATCAGCCGTAAAAAGCTTGTTATCATTGAAAATGAGTATCTCTTTTCCGCTGTCGTCCCTGCATTCCACGCCTTCGAGGTCCAGCCCGATGGGCGTATATATGGTATCGCTTCCCAGGCCGCACTCTCCCACCTTGTTGAAGAGGGTCCCTCGGAAGCTGTCCGAGACTGCCTCGTATCCGTACTCTCTGCTTTCAAAGGGATGGGCCGTTACCTCTTCGGTATTGCTCTGCAAAGCTGCCCATAAGGAATACAGACCGCGCCTGTAGGCCTCGTAACCCTTCTGCGCCGCCATGGTGGTCCAGTGATGGTCCAGGCGGTAGAAGACCTGCTCTTCCGGAACGGAAAGAGTATCGGCGAGACTTACGGTAAAGCAGCTGAGCGCTGAATAGAGTTCCTCTATATCGGCCTTCTGTGCCTCCGCGTCGCCTTCCTTCCCCGCCGGCAGTCTGTCTTTGTTTATGACCACCGAGGTCGGCACCGCCATGAAGGTCACCTTTGCCTGCCCTTTGACTTTCTCCGCAAAAGCGTTGATGGCTTTTGCGAGCTTTGCCATATTACCGGAAGATGAATATTCCTCAATGAGATAATCACCGGAGCAGAAGTACACCCCGTTTATGAGGGTCTTGCCCTTCAGGAGCGAGAACCTGGTGTTTACGCCTATCCACAGATCCCTATAGGGGAAATGATCGCTTAAGTAGTCGGATATATCCTCCATGAAGCTTCCGTCCTTTACGGAGGTCCAGCTGAGCTTCGGCGCAGGCTCAAGATAGCGGTTCTCCCTTTCGGAAAAGTCTCTCGAAGGCAGAACTGCGAAAGCCGCCAGAAGAGCCGCTATTATTACCGGTATTAAGATCGCGTTTATTTTCTTATGCATATCAGAACCTGAAATACAGGAATGGGTTGTAACTGTCAGTGACCAGCGCCGCCACCGTTATGACGAACAGGAGCGCCGTGATCAGGGATATGATGACCTCGATGATGGGTTTGTGTTCTTTCTTAAGGAAGTTCCCTATGAGAGGCGTGCTGCAGACCACGCCAGCGATGATGGCAATGATATAGCTTCTGAAATAGAAGACCGATGAAGGATCCGCAAAGCCGTTCGCTCCGAAAAGGGAAACGAAGAAGCGTCCCAGCTGCCCCATGTCGTCGAAAGCGAAGAGGACCCAGCCCATCATGAAGGCGAATACGGTATATACGTGGCCTACGATCTTGGGCGCCTTGGCAAGAGCCTTGCCGTACACGTACTTCTCGAGTATGAGTATGATGCCGTAGTAGATACCCCACAGTATGAAGTTGTACGCCGCTCCGTGCCAGAAGCCGGTGAGGAGCCATACTACCATGAGGTTGAATATATGCCTCGGAACGGATACCCTGTTCCCGCCCAGAGGGATATATACGTAATCCCTGAACCAGGTGGAAAGGGATATGTGCCATCTTCTCCAGAATTCCGTCACGCTGGAAGCGATGTAGGGATGGTCGAAGTTCTCAAGGAAATGGAAGCCCATCATGAGCCCCATGCCTATGGCCATATCGCTGTATCCGGAGAAATCGAAATAGATCTGAAGGGCGAAACCCGTAAGCCCGAGCCACGCCGTGACGGCGGAAACGCTGCTCTCAGCAGACACCAGGGTGAACAGCTCTCCCAGGGCGTTGGCAAGGAGGACCTTTTTGAAAAGCCCCAGAAGGAAACGGGAAAAGCCTTTTACGAAATTCTCCCTGCTTATATCCCTGACCCTTATCTCGTCCGCCACGGTCTGGTAGCGCACTATGGGGCCGGCGATGAGCTGAGGGAACATGGATACGTACATCAGGTAATAGAAATAGTTGTGCTCCACCTTCGCGTCCCCTCTGTATACGTCGAGGGAATAGCTCATGCTCTGGAAGGTGTAGAAAGAAATGCCTATGGGAAGGGAAAGCCCTATGACGGGAACGTCTATCCTGAAGATGCTGCCCACGGCTCCCAGGAGGAAGTCCGCGTACTTGAAGAAGCAAAGCAGCCCCAGATTTATGACCACGGCTATGGTGAGATAAAGCTTCTTAGCCTTGGGATGCCTTTCCAGCATCAGGCCGTCGAGCCAGTCCACCCCTGCGGTGAACATCATGAGGAAGATGTATATGGGTTCGCCCCAGGCATAAAAAAGCAAGCTGAAGACGAGCAAGCAGTAGTTCTTCAGCTTGAATGGTACGATGTAATACAGCGCAAAGAAGGCTGTAAAGAAATAGAAAAGGAAAGGTATGCTCGAAAAGACCATTTGCCCTCCGCTCTATTTCCCTATGAGCGCCTTCATCGCGTCGTTGTCGGAAGAGATGATGCAGATATATACTCCGTCCTCTTCGCTTTCATAGCGGCCTTTGACCTTGGGGGCTTCTGCCTGTCTTTCGGCATAGTTGGAGTTGACCCAGGAATCCGCGTAAGTCTTGATGATCTTCTCCATCTCTCCGTACATGAGGCTGGCTTTGCCTTCCTTGGCCTTGGCGATGATGAACATATTCGCGGAAACTCCGTTGGTGACCTCGGTGTAATAGAATTCTTCGGTATCCTCGAGAGTGATGTCATACTTGAATTCTATCTGGTCCTTGTCCATGATGGAGCAGCCTTTGAACTCATCGGAGCCCAGAAGCGCTTCAGCCGCTTTCTTTGCGTCGAAGGGAGTCTTGTCTTCCTTCTTGCCGCTGTCTCCGCAGGCAGCAAGAGAAAGGGCCATAACTAAAACGAGCATTACTGCAAATACTTTTTTCATATCTTAAAATCTCCTTTAAACGTTCTAATAGTCCAGATGGCACATGATGTAGTCCAGCATAGCCTGGCAGCCCGCGTCGGAAAGATGTATGCCGTCGGGCTCGTAAATGTACTCCTGAATGCAGGCTCCCGTATTGGGATCCTTTACCGCTTCGGCGGCGTTCATGAACTTGAAGCCGTACTTGCGGCAGAGCTCGCACATGTATACGTTCATCTTGTTGATGCGGTCGTCCCTGTTGTATCCGGTCTCAGCCACGTACTCAGGCCTGTCGTACCAGTATTCCACCGGCATGATGGAGCAGATGATGAAGTTGGTATCGGGATACCTTTCCTTCATTTGCGCGTAGGCCTTGTCGCAGCTCTCGTTTAAGTACTCCGGCGTCCAGCGGCTTGTCCAGTCGCTGTTGAGGAGCACCAGCACGTTTTCGGGATGATGCTCGTCCATGGCATCCCAGAAGGTGCCGCCTAAGGCTCCGTAAACGTATATCTCCTTGGTATAGAAATCATCGGTGGATATGGAAGGCCTGGACCAAAGGTGCCTGTAGGCCACCATGCCTATCTCTCCGAACTTCTCTATGAATGAATCTCCGAAAAGGAGAAGGTCCGCGAACTTCTCTTCGTTGTAGCCCACGTCCTTGCAGATGACGTCGGGATAGAAGGGGTTGAGGTCGAAGGACAGCACGTCCATCTCCATGGCGCCTCCGTCCACCACGTTGACCGTGCGGCGTTCCCTGACGGCGTTGCCTGCCGCGTCGGTGGCTACGTAGCTTATATGGTACACGCCTGCAGCGTCCTTGTTCAGATCGCTGCTTACCTCCACTTTGGAAGTGATGTCTCCGTCTATTTCGTCCCAGGCTTTGAATCCCTGTTCCGTATACTCGGCTCCCGTGGACATGTATATGACGTCGCTTCCCTCGAGGGTAAGCACCGGAGCCACCCTGTCTACGACGCTGACGGTCCTCGTCCTGTGCGCCAGGAGGAAGCTGTAGGTGATCTTGTACTTTCCTATCTTCGAGGTATCCAGATCGCTTTTGACCTTGGGCTGGCCTTTCCCGATGAGGAGGCTCGCCCCTGCGTCTTCGTAGCTTTCCCCGTAGCCTATCTCCACCTTGCTGTCTCCGTTCATCTTTATGAGGACAGGGGTGAATACGATGACCGCTGCCAGCGCCAGAAGGGCAGCGAATATGATGAATCTTATGAACTTCTTTTTGTTCAGTTTTTTCTTCTTTGCCGACATGATCTCTCTCCCAAAAAATCAGTACATTATATTATACAGGAACGCAGTCTCTTTCTCAAGACTGCAAAGCGCGCATTACCAGTCGAGGTGGGCTTCTATGTATTCTCTCATCCTTATGAAACCGGCCCTTGAAAGGTGGATATGGTCTCCCGATATATATTCGTCCCAGCACCCGCCGTTGGATGGGTTCCTTAGGACTTCCGCCACGTTCATGAACTTAAAACCGTATTTGCGGCATAAAAGACACATGTGGACGTTCATCTTGTCTATGTTGTAATTCCTTCCGTAGCCCCCGCTGTTGAAGTAACTGTCCAGGGGCGTCAGGGAGCATATTATGATCTCGGTATCGGGATAATTCTCAGCCAGGAAGGCATAGGCTCTGTCGCAGCTCTCCGCCACGTAGTCCACGGACCACTGGCCCGTCCAGTCGCTGTTGAGGAGCACCAGAAGGGCTTTGGGCTTCACCGATGCCATTATATTTTCGAAATAGTCGAAGCCGTCTGGATACCTGACGGATACGGTCCTGAAATTGTCCGTATTGAGAGACGCGTAATATATGGTCCTGTACCAGGAAAAACCTCCGTAGTACTGAAGGTTCCCTATGAAGGAATCGCCGAAAGTCCAGAGGCTCTCGTACTTTTCCTGGTCGAAGGGCACTTCCCTGCAGATGATATCGTCGAAATACGGAGACAGGGAAAAGTCCCATATGTTCTGCTGCATAGGACCGTATTCGGATACGCTTATCTCTCTTCTCTCCCTTACGGCGTTACCGGCTCTGTCGGACACCACGTAGTTTACGTGATAGCTGCCCTCTTTGCTCATATCGAGTTCCGAAAGATCCACTTCCACGAGCTGCGTCAGGTCCCCGTCTATCTCGTCAGAAGCGCTGTAGCCGTATTCATAGTAGCTGTCGCCCACGGAATAGTACTGAGTAAGAGGTCCCTCGAGCTTTATCTCGGGCCTTATCCCGTCCACCACGCGGACAGTCCTTGTGAGCCTCTCGCCGAGGAAGCTGTATCTCACCTTGTAAGTGCCTATGGCATTGGTATCCACTTCGCCCTTTATCTTCGCTGTGCCCAGGTTCCATTTGACTGTTGCGCCTTCTTCCACGTACTCTTCTCCGTAGCAGATCTCCACCTCGCTCTCTCCGTTTAGGCTAAGGAGCACGGGAGTCGTGAACACGCAAATAGCAGCCACCAGGACGAGGGCTGCTATGACCATCAGGATGAAGTTCCTGAACTGTTTCGTATTGATCCTGTATTTCTTTCCGATTTTCAAAGCTGTTTTTCCGCCGCCTTCTGCTGAAGCTTCCTGATCTTCTTTTCCTTCGCTTTTTCAAGAAGCGCTATGGCCTCGTCGAAGGCCTGGGGGGTCTTATCATCCATCCATTCCCTGCCGCTTTTTTCGTCTTTCTTGATGGCTTCCCAGTTCTTAAGGACCTCGCTCACCGTGTCGGCCTTCACGTCACCGAATACGTGGGGATGCCTGTGTATCATCTTGTCTTTGACGTGTTTGGATACGTCTTCAAAGTCGAAGTATCCTTCCTCAGAAGCGATCTCGCTTTCCATGACTACGAGCATGAGAAGATCTCCCAGCTCCTCCATCATGCTTTCGGGATTCTTTGTCTCTTCGTATACGTTGATGCCGCAGATGACTTCGGCGGCTTCTTCCATGATATCTCCCTTAAGGGACGCGTGGGTCTGTTCCCTGTCCCAGGGGCAGCCGTCCTTGGCTCTCAGCCTCTTTATGACCTTTTTAAGTTCTTCGATCTCGGACATATATGCTCTCTTTCCGGCAAAGCAAAAGCTCCGCCTCTGGCTATTATACCACGGCGGAGCGTTCATTAACTATGTTTAGAAGCTCATTTCTCTATCCATATCTTCTGAGGGCTTCTGTTTCTGTCTATCGGAATTATCCCTGTATTTCCTCCGAGGCTGCTTTTGTAATTGCCTAAGAAAAGCAACCCTTCCTTTCCGAATACTGCTACGGCGATTCCGCATCTTCCGATCTCGTAATCACCTCCTTGTCCGCGCAGATCCGGAACGGCTATATACAGCTTTCCGTCTTCATAAAGGGCTGTCTCCACCGGCGGCTTCGGCACCGTCCCGTTGGGAGAGTAGTTCTTCCAGTCGGCGTAATAGATCAGATCTTCCGCTGTATTCGTATCCCCGAGAAGAGAAAGATCCGCGTCAAGAACTGGGGAAAGCAGGCCCTTTTCGTCTTCTTCCAGCACGTAGAGGCGGCTTTCCAGCTGCTCGCTGTTACGGCGCGCTGCGCCGAATATGAGGCTGGAACCATCCTGCCATACGAAGCTCTCCATCCCGCCGGACCTTTCGCAGATCTTAAGGCGCTGTATCTCCTCTCCCGTAGCCGCGTCAAGGGTGCAGACTTCATATTCGCCCGCCGTCTTTATGAATGCGTAGACGTACTTCCCGTTTGCCGAGCCTTTAAGGAACTCTATGGTCTCGTCATCTCCGAAGGAACGGAAGGTGGTCAGGCTGCCCGGATCTGCACTGAAGACCCCTCCTTCATAGGAAAAGTCCACTTTGTAGATGCCGTAGCCGCCGGGGACCTTGGAATAGTCCTTTCTTACCGACCCGCTGGAATACAGGTCGAAATAGAAATACAGGCTTCCGCCGTAGCTTAGGCTTCCGCTTCCTCTCAGCAGGGGATCCCAGTCTCCGCCTAAAAAAGTTGCCCGTACATCTTTGGGCCCTATCGTTACTGACAGATCCCAGTCACGCTCGATATCGAAATTGAAATATTCGTACAGTCTGTCGCCAAGAGCAGCGGAATTATACACTTGAAAAATGCCGTTCGTTGCCTTTTGCAGGATACTTATCTGAAGAGGATAACAGTCGTAAAACGCGGATGCAGGAACGATTTCCGTAACGGAAGCACCTCTATCCATTTCTTCCGAATACTTTTTCCTCAAAGCTTCCACCGTATCATTTCTGAAACGGACGGATCCCGACAAGATGGGCATATCCCGCACCTGCACGGATTCGGGAACCCCGGCTGTTTTGTTCCCATAGCTATATCGGTGCAGAGTTTCCGCTTCGAAAGATCCTCCTGTGAAACAGGCTTCCGTGGTCCAGCTATATCTTCCGAAATCCGACGGTGCGTACGGATTCCCCTTTTCTCTTACGAAAGAAACGTGAAGGCCTTCAGCCTCTTTGGGATCTCCGAGAAGCACTTCTTCAGTAAACTCAACTTTATCCGCCGTTTTCTTTACCGATGATCCGAAACGAAGGGTCGCGGCCCCCGATATCAGCAGTATGCAAAGAATGAACGCTAATGCTTTCTTCATTAGTTTTTCTCTCCCGTTATGTTTTCCAGGGCTTTTGCCACCCTGTCTTCACTGTATCCGTAGCTTTCCTTGACGAAGGTCACCAGGTCTTTTCCTTCGCTGTCCAGCTCCGATATGGTCTTGTCACCCACTATTTTGCCCTTTCTGATGAGGACGGCTCTGCTGACAAAGCCCGAGACCTCCTCTATGAGGTGGGTGGAGATGATGACGCTTTCCGTGGGTTCAAGTATGCCCAGCAGCACTTTGTAGAAATCTTCTCTGTTGAAAAGGTCGTTGCCCGCAAAGGGCTCGTCCATGAGTATCACGTCCGCTCCCTGGCAAAGAGCCAGTATCATCTCATACTGGTTCTGCTGGCCTGTCGAAAAGCTCTTCAGCTTTTTGTTCTCCGGAAGTCCGAAGAAGTCCATGAGCCCGTCATACCTCTTCTGTCTGAACAAGGGGAAATGATCCTTATAGAACTCCTCGTGTCTTTTTGCCGTAAGCTCCGGGAAAAAGCTGTGCTCGCTGCTGGCAAAGGATATCCTGCAGATATTCTTCCTCGACACCGGTTCTCCGTCCAGAAGTATCTCTCCCGAATAGCTTATGAATCCGGGTATGCTCTTGAGGAGCGTGGTCTTGCCCGCTCCGTTCTCTCCGAAAAGCCCCACTATCTCGCCGGGACCGACGGAAAGAGATACGTTATCAAGAGCCTGCGCGGCAAAGTATTTTTTGCTCAGGTTTTCAGTACAAGCATATTATCATCCTCCAATAACTGAACGGGATAGATTCTCTTACGTAAGCCCAGGACGGGACCGCTGCGTCATAGGCATGCATGCCGCATGCTGCAAGCAGCACGGCAAGGATAAGCGTGATCATTATGAACCCCAAGGGGAGGGCCAGGCATCTTCTGTGTATCTCCGATGCGTCCGGCACTCTCTTCATGGTATATACGGCCATGGATCCTTTCTTAAACGACCTGTAGTGCGCCTTTATATACCCTCCGTAAACCATGAGAGCCGGTATGATGAAAAAGAGAGTATTTCTCATGACCCAAATCATGGATTCGCATTCGTTGCGGGAATTGCCGCTGCTGAGCCTTAGGCTTACTCCTTCGCTCATATGCACCCAGAAGGTGGCGCCGAAGGCAAGGGCGAATATGATGAGCATAAGGCCCGAAAACATGAGTTCCATCTCTACGTCCCAGCCGGGAGGCGCATACTTCTCCATTTTTTCGATCAGCTTTTTCCACGCCCTTGATGCCGCTTCATAGGCCTTTGCCATGATATCGATAAACTTTTTCATGCTGGGCCTCCTACATACTTTCCTGCGTCTGGGAACGCCTCTTGCCCTGCGATATGGCGGCCGAGACCAAAGCGGCGGTCACTATGAGCAGAGGTATGGCGATCTTAAGAGTGGTATTGTACATGGGAAAAGCGACTGATTCCAAGACGTCGTTTATGATATCCAGGTAGATCCCCTGAGGACCTGCATACAGCGCTCCGTACTTTTCCGCCAGGGCTATCCTTCCCATGGAAGAAAGGCCGAGGGCAAAATGGAAAAGCAAAAGATATATGAGATCGGCAAGGGCGTTGGTCCAGTATAGCCCTGCTTCTGAAAAGCCCATCCTCTCAATGGTATACGCGCTCCTGCCCGAAGAGTTCGCCGGATTGTCCGCAAGAGCGGAGAAAAGGAACAGGAAACACCAGAACGTCACCCCGAAAACTGCACCTTCCCCTATCCACTCTCTTACGAAAAGGCTTCCTCCGAGATCTGTAAGCTTTCCGCTGAGCATGAGCCAGGTATGTAGTATCCCAAATCCGGAGGCCACTATGATTGCAGCAAGAGCCTTCTTCATGGGAGAATAGATATACAGCGAAAGCAACGATATGAACTTTTTCATTTGTCTGCCTCCCAATACTCTTTCATCATTTTCACGGCATCCTCAAGATCTATGCCCGAAGCCTTCATGGCCGAAACAGTCCTTCCAAGGTCTTCCCTGATCATCTCTTCTCTTACCTCTTCGATCTTTTCCTCTGATAAGGTGAAGACGCTGCCCGAACCACCTCTTGAGACTATGAGACCCTCGAGCTCCAGCGCGGCGAAAGCCTTCTGCACC
>JAFRIQ010000043.1 GCA_017432725.1 Bacillota bacterium | reverse complement strand
CATCGCGGACCTCCTGAAACGCACTGTGAATCTCATCCAATGCCATGCTGACGACCGCCGCTGCCTCGCGCTGGGAGGCTCGCATCTCGCGGATTTGCAGCACGAGCAGGCAGTTGCAGCCCAGAGCGCTGTGACGGAAGCAACCAACGAGCTCCTCAAGAAGAACGCTGAGACTCTTCACACCGGAGCAGTTGAGATCGCAAAGGAATCCGAGCGCGCCATAGTCGATCTTGAAACAGTAAGATACACCAACGAACAGCTCATGGCTACTCTCGACGAAGTTCTCGCCATCCAGGAAGAAGGACACGCAAAGAGAGTCGAGGCAGAAGCTGCTCTCGCAAAGATCGAGAACGAACTGAGAGAGAAACTTCTCTCCATGACCAAGAGCGGTCAGAATTCCGGACTCGTAGAAGAGGTAAAAGCCTAATCAAGGAGGGCTTTGTATATGAGCAGTAGAAGAAAAGGCGGACTCGGCGCGATACTGGCGCTTGTCCTCGCATTCTGGCTTCTTAAGAACCTGATCCCGGTGCTTGCCGGACTTTTCGGCATTCTTGCCTGGGTAGCTCTCATAGGCTTCGCGGTGCTTCTCGTGGCCATCATAATCTCCGGACTCAAGTCGGGAGAAAAGGAGGGCGAGCAGCCTGCCGAGGGTGAAAAGAAGGCCCTTACCTATGAGCAGAAGAAGGCCATAGAGGATACCAAATCCCTGCTGAACAAGATAAGGATCAATTCCGTAAGGATCAACGATCCGAAGATCCGAAACGATTTCACCGAGATCTGCGCGTCATCCGAGAAGATACTCAACTATCTCAAGAACGATGCCACCGATTTCCAGACGGGAAGACGTGTCATCAACTATTACACCTCCAGCGTGGCTGAGATCGAGAGCAAGTTCATCAAGCTCCAGGACAGCGGCACCGATATCGGAAGCACGCCCGAAAAGCTCAAGAAGAATCTCGAGGAGATCAAGGGCGCCCTGGTAAAGCTTTACGACAATCTTTTCGAAGACGACAAGCTCGATCTTACGGTGGAGATGAAATCCCTCTCCATCGCCCTCAAGCGCGACGGACTGGTAGACGACAGCTTCGCCAAGATCGCGGAAGACTTTACCGTAGGAAAGGCTACGGAGGAACAGATCCTTGCCGAGGCCGAGGTCATAGAAGATGCCGCCGTAAACGCAGTGGAAGAGACGAAGGCTTTCGTCGACAACGTATCCGCCGCGACGAAGGAAACTGCCGAAGAGACAGTGAAAGACGCGACCGAATTCTTTACGGAAGTAAAGGAAGCAGTCAAGGAGACCGTAGAGTAGCATCTGCAGTCCGAAAAGTATCAAAGACGAAGACCGTCCGCTTTATGCGGGCGGTCTTTTTGTGTCGGTGACAAAAGCCATAGGTTTCAGATATAATGAAGACTCCACTCCCATGCGGTGCGTAGCTCCTATGGAAGTGGTATCTTTAGGCAGCCTGAGACACTTACGTATTTCTAACCATAGTACTAATGGCTGTCCGTGCCGACCAAGGCTGTTCACTCAGCCGCTATGCCTTCTACGGCATTACGTTTATGCAGGTCAGCGAAATAAATCACCTGAGGGTTTTTAAGGAAGTCAGCAGAGGGAACTTCCTTAAAGGCATCCTGCGATGCCTTTCTTAAAATGTTTGCTGCAGCGTTGATATCCGCATTTACGACAGTACCGTCTGAAGATCTGTAAAGGCCGCGCTTTAGGCGTTTTCCGGAGAAATGAGCTTCGCCGTCATCGACGCCGAAGACGGGCATATAGTCATTGTCAAGGAACGAGGCTTTCGAAGTGTATGACTCTTCCTGCATGATGACTCTGATACCTTTTCTTTCGGCTTTATACACGATCTGTTTGGTCAGCATATCGAAGGGTATCTGAACGAAGCTTTGGTTATTTGTTTTCCCTAAATTGCTCCTTTGCTTCCAGTACCTGTTCCTGCCGATATACAGAGTCGATATCTTGTTTTCAAGACAGTAGGAGACGATGCGGCAGCTCACCTGGTGACATGCATCAAGCAAGAATAAGGCTCTGTTCTTTGACAGGGAACAGAGCATCCTTGTGGCAGGGACATGCCTTGTTTCATGGCCCTTAGTAAGGATGGAAATATACTTTGCTCTTTGCATGTTGAACCGGCGGTTTTCGGACTTGAAAGCACCGCCCTTGATGAGCAGGGATGATCCGTTGCTCACCGCTATGGCTGCGATGTTATCGACTCCGATATCAAGGCCGGCGCTGTTTGAAAGATCGTCTGCAGGCGCCTCTTCCTTTGTTTCATAGGTGTAGAGGATCTCAAAAGTGCCGTAATACGGAATGACCTTCACTTCCTTGAGTTTTGCGTCATGAGGAAGCTCCTGTATCTTGAGCTTTGCCTTCGTTTTGGGGAACTTAAGGTAAGTACGGCCTTCGGACCTGTTTATCACACAGTCCTGGTTGGTGATGGTAAAGAAGCGCTGCTCCCTGCGTATATATCCGGGCATCTTGGGCTTTCCGGTATAGCCTTTAGGGTCGGCATGGTATGACCTTAGTGCGGAAAGCCAGTTCTTAAAGTCGTTTACCTTATCTTTAAGGATGTATTGGGCAGTCTGCATGGGAAGCCCCGAGAAGAAGTCGGGATTTTCCGTAAGGCGCATCATCTTTTCAAGGAAGGGATATGATATCACAGCCTTTGGCCTTGGACGGTCTAAAGCTGTGACGACAAGATCGATCTCAGACAGTATCTCTTTTTGGTTTGGTGAAAGTACGTCTTTCCCTCTTGAAGTGAAGTTCTGTCTTAACCGGTATATGGCTGCGTTGGAAAGATTCTTTGCAAGACGGGAAAAAGAATCGAGCGCAAAGTAAAGCTCGGTATCCTTATTCTTATCGACGATGTTTCTTCCGGTGCAGTACATATTATGGGTGAAGTTCCTTGAAATCATTTCATTTATCCTATACAATTATATCACGATACATAATGGATGTACAGGAAAAACGAACATATGTTTAAGAAAATCAAGGGACAAAGCTATTACACTAACCGTCACAGCTGTTTTCTGTTACAATACCATATGGTACTTGTGACAAAATACAGGCATCCGGTCCTGACAGGACCGGTGAAGGCTCTTGTATACAGTATCATAAGAGACATATTCAAAGAGAGGGGCCTTGTGATACTGGAGATGAACGGAGAAGCGGATCATATACACATATTGTTTGAGACAGATCCTTTCACGGCGCCCGGAGAGCTTGTAAATGTTGTTAAGACTAAGACTGCAAGATTTGCAAGGAAGTACTATGCAGATACTCTGTTAAAGGAATACTATTGGAAACCTCTGTTCTGGTCAGACAGTTACTTCGTATGTACGGTAAGTGAGAACAGTTTGTCTAATGTGAGGGAATACATACAAGCTCAGTAATACAGCATTCACCCACGCCCATGCGGTGCGGTTGCTCCTATGGACGTGGTATTCTGCTGGTTTTATAGAGGGGTCTCAAGGAGAATCGTTATGAAAAAGATAAAGATGAAGGCGGGCGAGATGCTTTCCCCCATACCGGCTGTGATGGTCAGCTGCGGCGATATGGAAAACAGCAACATAATAACCATAGCGTGGACGGGCATAGTGAATTCGAAACCCCCTATGACCTACGTGAGCGTGAGGCCTGAAAGGTATTCCCACGACATCATTGAAAAGTCGGGAGAGTTCGTCATAAACCTGGTAAACGAGGATCTGGTATTCGCCATGGATCACTGCGGCAGCACCAGCGGGAAAGACGAAGATAAATTCGAAACCATGCACCTTACCAAAGCGAAAGCCGATAAGGTCTCCTGTCCCCTCATAGAAGAGTCGCCGGTGAACATAGAGTGTAAGGTAGTAGAGGTGAAGCGCCTGGGATCCCACGATATGTATCTGGCCGAGATAGTGGCCGTACACGCTGCGGAAGAGCTTATGAAGGAAAGCGGAAGGCTTGCCCTTGATGAAGCGGGGCTGGTGGCCTACGTCCACGGAGAATATTTCGGGCTCAAGTCCAGGCGCCTGGGCACTTACGGATACTCGGTGATGAAAAAGAAGACCGCGAAAAAGAGAAGGGCAAAAGGCCTTTCCTACGGCGGCAAAAAGGCACATTTCGAAAAATGAAATACGTCGGCAGACCACTGGTTTTGGTTTGCCGATTTTTATTCGATGATATACAATTATGGGTAGCGGATATGAAAGGAGCTGCAAAAAGCGCGAGGCGCTTAGGAGACTGCAGACAAGAGATAATATGCTTTACAACAAGACAAAGATCATATGCACCATGGGTCCTTCGACGGACTCGGAAGAGGTCTTAAGAGGCCTCATCGAAAACGGTATGGACGTGGCGAGACTCAACTTCTCTCACGGTACCCACGAAAGCCAGCAGCATACCATAGACCTGGTCAAGAAGGTCAGGGAAGAGATGGGAGTGCCCATCGCTATAATGCTGGATACCAAGGGCCCCGAGTACCGTATCAGGACCTTCGAGAACGGTTCGGTGGTGATACCCGACGGAGCGCACTTCACTTTCTGGTGCGATGAAAGACAGGGAAGCGAAAAGGGCGTCAGCGTATCCTATCCCGAGCTTTGCAGGGAACTGGAAGCCGGAGATACCATACTGGTAAACGACGGACTCGTGAACTTCAGAGTGGATTCCATCGAAGGAGTCTGCATCAACTGCACCGCCGTCATAGGCGGCAAGCTCTCCGACAGGAAATCCATGAGTTTCCCGGGCAAGGTCCTGAAGCAGGTGTACCTCAGCGAGCAGGACAAGGCGGACCTTCTTTTCGGTATAGAAAACGACGTGGATTTCGTAGCCTGCTCCTTCGTTTCCAACAGCCAGAACATAATAGACCTCCGGAATTTCCTCGAGGAACACGGGGGAAAGGGCATACAGCTCATAGCAAAGATCGAGAACCGCTCCGGTGTAGACAATGCGGAAGATATACTTGACCACTGCGAAGGTCTCATGGTCGCCAGAGGAGATCTTGGAGTGGAGATACCGTATACTGAGCTTCCCGCAATACAGAAGAGGCTCATACATCTCTGCCAGAAGAAGGGCGCTGTCAGCATCACTGCTACGGAGATGCTGGAATCCATGATAGAAAAGCCCCGTCCCACCAGGGCTGAGATATCCGACGTTGCCAACGCTGTGTTCGACGGATCTTCCTGCATCATGCTCTCCGGAGAGACGGCCGCAGGAAAATATCCCGTGCAGGCAGTACAGGCCATGGCTCTCATAGCCATAGACGCGGAAAAGCACATAGATTACGAGAAGCGTTTCGCCAACGCTGAATTCGACATAGCGGACCTTACGGACGCCCTTTCCCACTCCGCGGGTCAGCTGGCCATAGACACAAAAGCCGTCTGCATAGTGTCCAGCACCATGAGCGGAGATACAGCAAGGATGGTATCGAGGAACCGCTGCCCCATGCCCATCATAGGGATGACCTGCAGGGAGAAGACCTACAGGCAGCTCAACATGTACTGGAACGTGATTCCCCTCAAGGTAAGGCAGTTCCTGGATCTTGAAGACCTGATCTTAAGAGCCAGAGGCATAATAGCCGAAGAAGGCTTTGCAAAGAGCGGTGACGTGGTGGTCCTCACAGGAGGCATCACCAATACTGAAGGCGGCACCAAATTAATACACGCGGACATAATACCATGACAAGACAGGACGAAGGCCTGGCATTCATGCTCAGGTACGACAATATAGCGAGATTCGAGGACGGCGAAGTCCTTATCCTCGACAGGCGCGTCTACCCCGCGAAAAAGGAATTCGTTCGCTGCAGGACCCACCTTGAGGTTGCGCAGGCGCTGACCGATATGGTCACCCAGTCCGCGGGCCCCTATACGGCGGGTCCCATGGGCATGGCCCTGGCAGCCTGGGAGTGCAGGGACAAAAGCGAAGAGGAGCAGAAAGCCTTCCTCACGGAAGCCGCGTATACCATATCCAACGCAAGGCCTACCACGGCGAAGAGGATGAGCCTTCTCTGCAGGGAATGCCTGGACGCTGCCTTCAAAGCAATGGAAGAAGGCAGGAAACCTTGGGACGCTATAGTGGAGAAGACCTACGAGCTCAACGACGAGCGCTACGCCCAGATAGGAAAGATAGCGAAATATCTGGTGGATAAATTCCCGGATAACGGACACGTTATGACCTACTGCTTCGCCGAGACCATAGTGGGGATGATGCTCAAAGAGTGCCTTAGAAGGGGCAAGGAGATAAAGCTCTACTGCCCGGAGACCAGGCCCTATTTCCAGGGGGCAAGGCTCACGGCCAGCGTATGCTCCGATATGGGCTTTGACGTTACGGTCATAAGCGACGGCATGCCCGCCTTCGTAATGAAGAACGAAGGCATAGACGTGTTCACCACGGCTGCCGACGCCATATGCTGCGACGGATACGTGGTCAATAAAGTGGGGACCTGCAATACGGCCATAGTGGCAAAACACTTCGGAGTTCCCTATTACGTTACGGGAGCTCCCGACGGTGGGCATCCTACGGTGGATACCATAGAGATAGAGATGAGAGACGGGGAGTTCACCCTTCAGGCCATGGGCGTGAGGACCGCCCAGGAAGGCGTTAAGGGATATTATCCCGCCTTCGATATAACGCCGCCGGAACTGGTGACGGGCGTGGTGACAGACCAGGGCATATATTCGCCCTATGAACTCAATAAATACTTTGAACACACTGACGGAAAGATAAGGGTGGTCGTGTAGAATGAATAAAAAGAAAAGAGAAGAGCTTCTGACGGAAGCCATCGAAGCCAGGAAGAACGCCTACGTTCCCTATTCCCATTTCCAGGTGGGAGCGGCCCTTCTTACCAAGGGCGGAAAAATATACCGTGGCTGCAACATAGAGAATGCGGCCTTCGGATCCACCATGTGCGCCGAAAGGACCGCCTTCTTCAAAGCGGTATCCGAAGGGGAAAAAGCCTTCGAGGCCATAGCCATAGTGGGCGGACCCGAGGGAAAGGAACTCATACCCGTTTGCGATCCCTGCGGCAACTGCCGCCAGGTCATGGCGGAGTTCTGCAAGGGAGATTTCGAGATAATCTTCGGTTCCTCGAAGAAAGACATCAGCGTATATACTTTAGACCAGCTGCTTCCTTTGAGGTTCGACTATAACGAAGCGATGAAATAGATATCCCCAAAGGGATGGAAAGGCACCGGGGTCCCGGTGAAACGACGATATGGATACAAAAGAAATACTGAGCCGCTGCGATCACACGCTTCTTAACGTAGACAGCACCTGGGATCAGATCAGGGGCATATGCGACGACGGAATGAAATACGGCACCGCTTCCGTATGCATCCCGCCTTCCTTCGTAAAAAGAGCGAAGGAATACGTGGGAGACAGACTGAAGATCTGCACGGTCATAGGTTTCCCCAACGGATACAATACCACGGCAGTTAAAGAATTCGAGACCAAGGACGCCATAGAATGCGGAGCCGACGAAATAGATATGGTCATAAATATCGGAGCTCTGAAAGAAGGCAGATACGACGATATCCTAGATGAGATAAAAGCTCTCAAGACCGTATGCGGAGAGCACATCCTTAAAGTCATTATAGAAGCCTGCCTTCTTACGGACGAAGAGAAAAAGAAGATGTGCGAAGTGGTGACCGAGGCCGGCGCCGACTATATAAAGACGTCCACGGGCTTCTCCACAGGCGGAGCCACCAGGGAGGACGTTGCTCTCATGAAAGCCAACGTGGGAGAGGGAGTCAAGGTCAAAGCTGCAGGCGGCATAAAGGACCTGAAAGACGCAGAAGACTTTATCGCCCTGGGAGCTGACAGGCTTGGGACCAGCAGGGTCGTCAAGGCAGTGAAGGCTGAAGAAGCGGCTGAAGGCGAGTACTGATCGGAGAAATATATGAGCAAGAGAGTATTCATAATAGTACTGGACAGTTACGGCGTGGGCGAACTTCCCGACGCATACAAGTGGGGAGATGAAGGCAGCAATACCCTGGGGGCTATCAGGAATCTTCCCGAGTTCGACTGCCCCAATCTCAAGTCCCTGGGTCTGTTCAATATAGAAGGCGTAGGAGGCGGGATAAAAGATCCCAAAGGCTCCTTCGCGCGCATGGCTGAACTTTCGGCGGGCAAGGATACCACAACGGGCCACTGGGAGATGGCGGGGTTCATTTCGAGAAAGCCGTTCCCCACCTATCCCGACGGATTCCCCGAAGACGTGGTCAAAAAGCTCGAGGAAGTATGGGGCAGAGGGACCCTCTGCAACAAGCCCTATTCCGGAACGGAAGTCATCAAAGACTACGGAAGAGAGCACGTGGAAACGGGCAAGCTCATCATATATACCTCGGCGGATTCCGTGCTTCAGGTAGCAGCACACGAAGATGTGGTGCCCGTAGATGAACTCTACCGCTACTGCGAGCAGGCAAGAGAGATACTTCAAGGAGAGCACGGGGTGGGCAGAGTCATCGCCAGGCCCTTCGAGGGCGAGTGGCCTTACAGCCGCACGACCCGCCGCCACGATTTTTCTCTTGAGCCCGCACGGACCATGCTGGACGTGCTTAAGGAAAAAGGTCTCGACGTGATCTCCGTGGGAAAGATATATGACATATTCGCGGGGAAAGGACTGACGGAGAGCAACAGGACCGTCAGCAACGCCGACGGTATGGACAGGACCTGCATCATCGCTGAAAGAGATTTCGAAGGACTGTGCTTCGTCAACCTGGTGGAGTTCGACATGACCTACGGGCACAGAAACGACGCTCCGGGATATGCGAGAGCGTCCACGGAGTTCGACATGCAGCTTGGGCTTCTTCTGCCCATGCTGAGAGACGACGATCTTCTCTTCATAACGGCGGACCACGGATGCGATCCGTCGACGCCCTCCACCGATCACAGCAGGGAATACGTTCCCATGATCGCTTACGGAAAGAAGATAAAGGAAGGCGTAGACCTGGGAACTCTTAGCACCTTCGCTGACCTTTCGGCCACGGTGCTGGACTACTTCGGAGAAGCTCCGCTTTGCGAAGAATCCCGCAGCTTCCTTAAAGAGATAATGAAATAGCAAAGCCTGATATATGAAAAGGCCGGCGCAACTGAATGCGCCGGTCTTTGTATGTTCAGAGTTTCACGGTCAGTCTTCGACCAGGTTGTTTACCCAGAGTTTCTTTTTTACCAGTATCATGCCGACTATGAGTTTCAGCACAGTAGCGGAAACCACCGCCGCGTACATCATGAGTATATTGAGCTCCGTGTAATGGAGAAGCACCCAGGCAAGAGGTATGCTGACGACCCAGGAGAAACAGCTGTCGAAGAGGAATGTGATGAAAGTCTTTCCTCCGCAGCGCAGGGTGAAGTAGTAGCATATGACGGTAGCGTCTATGGGCATGAGTACAGCCGATATCCGTATAAAAGAAGAAGCCAGAGCCTTAACTTCTGCGCTCGTGTTATATATATTGACTATCACGTCCGCCGACAGGAACGTTATAACAGCTATGATCAGGGTCGAGACCGTGGTCATGAATATTAGCTTGTTGTCCGTGTCTACAGCCTCTTCCTTGGCGTCTCTTCCCAGAGCGTGTCCCACTATTATGGATAGGGCGTTGCCCATGGCCAGATAGAAGGTCATGAATAGGTTTACGGCGGCTCCCGAAATGTTGATGGCGGGAACTACTTCTATGCCTTTCTGAGAATAGATCTGGTTGAGGACAGTCTGGCCCGCGGACCAGAGGAATTCGTTCAGGAACAGAGGGGCTGCGGTGAGAAGCACTTTCCCCAGCATGGCCGCTGAGATATGGTGTCTCCCGAAAACGCTTTTCGCGAATACGGCTCTGTCCTTATGGGTGTGGGCCCATATCATGTTTATTGAGAATTCGGCAACCCTGGAAATATTGGTGGCCGCGGCGGCTCCTATGACTCCCATGGCGGGGAAGCCCAGTTTTCCGTATATGAGTATGTAATTGAAGACAAGGTTCAGCATGACCGCCGTCACACCGGCCGCCATGGGCACCGTGCCCTGTTTGGTTTCCCTTAAGGTGCCGGCGTAGATCTGGCTGAGCCCGAAGAAAGGAAGGCCCAGCATGACTCTCGACAGATATGCTTTTCCGTAGCCGTATACGGTCTGGAGATCCACTCCCGATTCCCCTTCGTGAAGGTATGTCCATATGAGCCTGTCGCCGAATATGGAAAGGATGATGATGGCCGCGCCTATGAACACCGCTGCGCATACGAGCTTGATCCTGAAGGTCTTGCATACGCCTTCGTCGTCGCCCTTGCCGTGATACTGGGAGGTGAATATGCCTATGCCCGATATCATGCCGAAAAGACCCAGGTTCACAACGAAGAGCAGCTGATTGGATATTGCTACTCCGGACATGGGTTCCGTTCCTATCCTTCCCACCATGATGTTGTCGAGAAGGCTGACGAAGGTGGTTATGACGTTCTGTATCAGCAGCGGAAGAGCCACTGAGAACACGTTCCTGTAAAATTGTCTGTCACCTATGAGGCTTTGTTTCAACATAATAGAAGAATTGTAGCATCCATGGAGGCGGCGGTCAATCCGATGTAGGGATAGACAAGAAAAGCCCCTGTTTTCCTTCGTTTTTAGTCGTTTCTGCAAACAAATCTTTGGGCGCAGAATATTGTCTATACGGCATCGTTTTGATATAATATCAAAGGTTACGGACAGCGTAACGAATCAATCATCTTTGATCAAAGGAGAGAAACACAAATGAAAAAAGTATTAGCAGTACTTCTCGTTCTTGCAATGGTATTCTGCTTTGCAGCATGCGGCAAGAAAGACGAAGGAAAACAGGAAGAGACATATGAACTCGCCTTCATCACAGACGTAGGCCAGCTCATGGACGGATCTTTCAACCAGGGAACCTGGGAAGGCGTTGAGAACTATGCAAAAGCCAACGGCAAGACCTGCAAGTATTATCAGCCGGCAAACGGTTCCGAAGCAACTGACGACGACCGTATCGCTGCAATGAGAGCAGCTGTAGACAACGGCGCAAAGGTCGTAGTATGCGCAGGATTCATGCAGGGCGGAGCACTTGAGACCGTTGCAAAGGAAAATCCTGAAGTTGCATTCGTATTCATCGACGGATGGGCGATGGGTCTTGACAACGTTGCAGGTATCGCATTCAAGGAAGAGCAGTGCGGATATCTCGCAGGTTATGCAGCAGTAAAAGAAGGCTTCGATAAGCTCGGATTCTCCGGCGGCGGCGGCGGAACGAACCCCGCATGCTGCAGATACGGCTATGGATTCGTCCAGGGCGCAAACGCAGCAGCAGCTGAAATGGGCAAGACAGTAGAAGTCAACTACACATGGCAGTACGGAGAGACCTTCTCCGCATCTCCTGAACTCAAGCCTCTCATGGACGGCTGGTTCGCAAACGGAACCCAGATCGTATTCGCAGCAGGCGGACAGATCTGCGTACCTATCTTCCAGTCAGCAGAAGAGAACAACGCTAAGACAATCGGCGTCGACGTAGACCAGAGCAGCCAGTCCGCTTCTGTCATCACATCTGCACTCAAGGGACTTTCCGCTGCAACGGAATGGGCAATCCAGAAGTACTATGACGGCAAGTTCGCAGAGATCGCCAACACTGACATCAGCCTTGGCGCAGCAGAGAACGCAGTCGGACTTCCGACAGCGACCTGGAGCCTCCAGAACTGGACAGTAGCAGAATACGAAGCACTTCTCGGAAAGATCGTTGACGGAACAGTTTCCGTTGACAATACTCTCTATGAGAATGACGCTATCGCAAGCGTATCGTTCAGCAACGCAACAGTAAGCTACAAGTAGTATCAAACTATGGGAAAGAAGGGTCCTTTGGGCCCTTCTTTTTTTCAGAAATCGAAAGGAAGGAGAATTACATATGGCAGAAAACGAATATGTCATTGAGATGCTCCATATAACAAAGAAATTCCCGGGTATCATAGCCAACGACGATATCACCCTTCAGCTGAAAAAAGGGGAGATACACGCTCTGCTCGGGGAAAACGGAGCCGGAAAATCGACTCTTATGTCAGTTCTTTTCGGGCTTTACCAGCCTGAAGAAGGCATCATAAAAAAGAACGGGGAGGTCGTAAAGATCAACAGCCCCAACGATGCCACGGCGCTGCATATAGGCATGGTGCACCAGCACTTCAAGCTGGTGGACGTATTTACGGTGCTCGATAATATCATTCTCGGAGCGGAAGATACGAAACTGGGCTTCCTCCAGAAAAAGACCGCCAGAGAAAAGGTCGAACAGCTTTCAAAAAAATACGGTCTGTATGTGGACCTGGATGCCAAGGTGGAGAACATCACCGTCGGCATGCAGCAGAGAACGGAAATACTCAAGATGCTCTACAGAGACAACGAGATACTGATCTTCGACGAGCCTACGGCTGTCCTTACTCCTCAGGAGATCGACGAGCTCATGGTCATAATGAAGAATCTCGCAGCCGAAGGAAAGAGCATCCTGTTCATATCGCATAAATTGAACGAGATCATGGCTGTGGCCGACAGGGTCACGGTCCTCAGAAAGGGCAAGTACATAGGCACCGTCAACACGAAGGATACCAACAAGCAGGAACTTTCCAACATGATGGTAGGCCGTCCTGTTCAGCTGCAGGTCGTGAAAGACGAAGCCAAGCCCGGAGAGGTGGTCCTCAAACTGGAAAACTTCAGCGTTCCTTCGGAGATACACAAGGGCAACGCCGTAAAGAACGTTTCCTTCGACGTGCGAAGAGGCGAGATACTCTGTATAGCCGGTATCGACGGAAACGGACAGACCGAGTTCATCCACGGACTTTCGGGACTCTCGAAATCATCCGGAAAGATCATACTCTGCGGAGAGGATATCTCCGGATACAGCATAAGAAGGCGCGGGAAGAACATGAGCCACATTCCCGAAGACAGGCATAAACACGGACTGATCCTGGACTTTACCCTGGAAGAGAATCTGGTCCTTCAGCGATTCAGAGAATCGCCTTTCCAGAAAGGCGGTTTCATAGACAGGGCCGAAGTCAGGAAATATGCCGAAAGACTCATAGAACAGTACGACGTACGTTCAGGTCAGGGCCCCATAACCCAGGCAAGGTCCATGTCCGGAGGAAACCAGCAGAAGGCCATCATAGCCAGAGAGCTTGACAGGAACAAGGATCTTGTGGTCGCGGTCCAGCCCACGAGAGGTCTGGACGTAGGCGCCATCGAATATATACATTCTCAGCTGGTCCAGGAAAGAGACGAAGGAAAAGGCATACTCCTGGTCTCCCTGGAGCTGGACGAAGTCCTGAGCCTTTCAGACAGGATACTGGTCATGTACGAAGGCGAGATCGTGGGAGAATTCCTCTCGAAAGACGTCACGGCTCAGGAACTGGGTCTGTACATGTCCGGCGCAAAGAGGATGGGCGAACTGGAAATGGAAAAGGTTGAGGAAGCGGAACTGAAAGCCGCGGAAAATACGGAGAAAGGAGGGAACGAAGATGCCTAAGACAGATAAAAACGGGCTTATGAAGAGCGAGAAACAAAGTTCGAAGACTCTTCTTGCTTCCCTCATTTCAATATTGATAGGTCTCATATTCGGAGCCATCACGGTCTGGATAGTCGGATCTCTTTCCCCTGACATCAGCGCAAAGGATACGGGAGACGGCGTCAAGCTCATACTCATGGGTCTTTTCAGCACGGGAAGATCCGGAGGCGCCCTTACTTTCGGATTCAATCCGGTCAATTTCGGAAACATGCTCTTCAGGGCTACCCCGATAATACTTACCGGTCTTTCCATAGCGGTGGCGAATCAGACGGGCCTTTTCAACATAGGAGCGTCCGGCCAGTACCTGGTAGGTACCTGCGCCAGCCTGTATATAGCTCTTTCGATCCCTTCGGACAAGGTCCATCCAGTCCTCATATGGCTCATAGCCTTTGCCGTATCCATGGTGGCGGGAGCTCTGTGGGGCGCTATCCCCGGCATGCTGAAGGCCTTCCTCAACATAAACGAGGTAATAGCCTGCATCATGTGCAACTGGATAGCTGCGAATATAGTTACCTGGATCTTCGACGCCAGTAATTTAAAGAACACGGCTGAAGGCACCAAGACCGCATATATCTACAAGACGACATACAACAACGTGGCCACTTCCAAGATGGGCCTGGACAAGATATTCCCGGGTTCTCAGGTGAACGGAGGCATAATCATAGCCATACTCATCTGCATTGCCATGTGGGTGGTCATGTCCAAGACAACTTTCGGATATCAGCTGAAAGCCTGCGGCGCCAACAGATACGCGGCAAAGTACGCGGGCATCGCGGACAAGAGGAACATAATCCTGTCCATGGCCATAGCCGGAGCCCTTTCATCCGCAGCCGGCGCCCTTTACTACCTGGCGGGCAACACGGAATTCTACTGGTCCACTTACCAGAGCCTTCCCGCTGCGGGATTCTCGGGGATCGCCGTTGCTCTGCTTGCGGTCAACAACCCCATAGGAGTCATTTTCGCAGGCAGCTTCATGTCCATGCTCACAGTCTGCGGCACGCAGCTTACCTACCTGACTCCCTTCAATGAATACATAACCGACGTGATAATCGCGGTCATCGTATACATTTCCGCATTTTCTCTCATCATAAAGATGCTCCTCAACAGGAAGAAGGAAAAGGAGTACGACAAGAGAGACGGCGGCGAACTTAAAACCGATAAAGAAACGCCTGCAAAGGCAGAAAGAAAGGAGGCCTAAGATATGTCATTTCTGATCAGACAGACCTTGTTCTTCGCAATACCTTTGATGACAGTGGCTTTGGCCGGAGTTTTCGCTGAAAGAAGCGGTATAATCAACCTGGCTCTGGAAGGAACCATGATCTTCGGAGTCTTCATGGGCGTGGTGTTCTGCCGTATACTCCAGACCGCTGGTCTTTTCGAAGCCGCAAGGGAGGCAGGAAACTGGCAGGCCCTTCAGGGATACCTTCTCCTGGCATTGCTTTTCGTGGCTTTCTCGGGGGCTGTGTTCTCGCTATTGTTGGGGGTGGCGGCCATAAGTTTCTCGGCGAACCAGACCATAGTCGGTACCGCCATGAACATGCTCGCACCAGCCCTTGCCCTCTTTCTCATAAGGATCATGGCAAACCAGAACGTGCTTCCCTTAAAGAACGGCGGATCGGCTACGTTCTTCATGATAAGAAAAGAGAACCTCGGCATAGAGTCCGACGGATTCTTCGTGGAGACCTTCGTTAACAAAGCGTACCTGACCACATATTTCTGCATACTGGTGTTCATCATACTGTCCGTCATCCTCTACAAGACCAGATTCGGACTGAGGCTCCGTTCCTGCGGTGAGAATCCCCAGGCTGCGGCATCCCTTGGCATCAACGTCTTCAAGATGAGATATATAGGGACGATGATATCCGGAGCTCTTGCCGGAGTAGGCGGCTTCGCCTATTCGGTGACCAGCGCCAATACCAGCGCCACCGGCGAAGTTGCGGGAATGGGCTTCCTGGCCCTGGCCGTAATGATCTTCGGCAACTGGAAACCCCTCAACATAGCCCTCGCATCCATGCTCTTCGGACTGTTCAAGTGCATAGGCGCAAGCTATACGGTCCTCGACATAAACGGAGACGGAGTATTCAAACTGGCTGAGCTGGGTATCAGCGCTCACTTCTACAGACTGATGCCCTTCCTGATCACGCTCATAGTGCTTATGCTGACCTCGAAGAATTCGAGAGCTCCTAAGGCGGAAGGCCAGCCCTACGACAAGGGAATGAGATAATGATCTTTTCAGGGCAGGCCTCACAGGCTTGCCCTGTTTTAAGGAGATATATCTTGAAAGAAATCTTCAGAAAAAAGACCATAAAACAAAGCGCCCGGGTCATTTTTCCCTGATCCTGCTGGGATCCCTGCTTTTCGTTTTTTTTCATAACCCTGTCAGCAAAGGGCAGACTGTGAGTGAAACAGGAAAGTATCTGGCCGAAGGGGACGGACCTGAATACTACGGCACAGAAATATGCCTGGATGAAGAAAGCGAAGCAGAGATCCTAAGACTGGTCTCTGGTTCATTCAGCATCCTGATGCCCCAGACGAAGACCGAATATTCAAGGCCCGGTTGCTATTACGTGACGACGGAGAAAGTCAGGCTGTATATTTTCAAAAAGGACGGCCGTCCCGTCATAGCGGGCTGCGGGGATCTTGCAGGGCTGAACGTTGAGTGGAGGATCATGCCCGGGGAAGAGAAGTACGGGAAGATAGCGGATATACTGGAGTCCGGAGTGCAGGGCTCCGACCATAAAGAAGGTGAATTTAAATGAACTACCAGAGCGAGTATCAATATCATATACAGTGCAGACCGGGCGACGTGGGAAGATACGTCATTCTTCCCGGAGATCCTGGGCGCTGCGAGCAGATAGCGAAGCTCTTTGACGATTACTATTTCGTCAACTACAACAGGGAGTACAAGACTTACTCAGGTACTCTGAACGGAGTCAAGGTCAGCGTGTGTTCCACGGGCATAGGAGGCCCGTCGGCGGCCATAGCCATGGAAGAACTCCATAAGCTGGGCGCCGATACCTTCATAAGGACGGGCACTTGCGGAGGGATAAACCTGGACGTGCAGGCAGACGACGTAGTCATAGCCTCCGGCGCCATACGCTATGAGCACACCTCTCTTGAGTACGCTCCCATAGAATATCCGGCAGTGGCGGATTTCGACGTGACCTGCTGCCTCAAAAAGGCTGCGGACACTCTCGGGTACAGGAACCACGTGGGCATAGTCCAGTGCAAGGACGCTTTCTACGGGCAGCACAGTCCGGAAGCGTCGCCGGTATATTACGAGCTTCTTAATAAATGGGAAAGCTGGAAAAGGCTCGGGGTCCTGGCATCGGAAATGGAATCTGCCGCCATGTTCGTCGTGGCGGACGCTCTTGGCTGCCGCTGCGGATCCTGTTTCCACGTGGTATGGAACCAGGAAAGAGAAGCCGCAGGCCTCGACCAGAAGATGACTGAAGATACTTCGAGTTCCACCAAGACCGCTGTGGAAGCTCTTAGACTGCTCATCGAAGAAGATAAAAGGCTTGGGAGGTAAAGACCATGGCAGCAAAGCTATATTTCAAATACGGAGCCATGGGCAGCTCCAAAACGGCCCAGGCCCTCATAACTAAATTCAATTACGAGGAAAGGAACATGAAGGTCCTCTTCCTCAAGCCCTCCACGGATACGAGAGACGGAGCGGATATTGTGAGATCGAGGATAGGTCTGGAAGCGAAGGCAGTGGTAGTGCCTCCCGAACAGAACGTCTACGAGCTCTTCGCCAAGGAGTACTCGGACTGCAACGCCGTCATAGTTGACGAATGCCAGTTCCTGACCCCGGAGCAGGTGGATCAGCTTGCCGACATTACCATAGACTACGACGTGGCGGTTCTTTGCTTCGGACTCAGGACCGACGCTTTCACCCACTTCTTCCCGGGCGCCCAGAGGCTCATGGAGATAGCGGAATCCATCACGGAGATAAAGATGGTCTGCGACTGCGGAGCGAAGGCCTCGGTGAACGCCAGGTTCGACGAGAACGGCAACATAGTCTTCGAAGGCGAGCAGATAGCTCTCGGCGGCAACGACCGCTACAGAGCTATGTGCAGGAAGTGCTGGACCAAGGCGAGAAGGGAATATCTTAAGAAGAAAGAGGCTGAGAAGTAGGAGGTTTTTATGGCTTACGAATACAAGGATTATCTGGGAAGCGCAGGCGTCATCAAGGAACGCATCAAAGGATTCAAGCCGGAGATACTGATGGTAATGGGTTCGGGTCTTGGCTTCATGGCAGACTACGTGGAGAATCCCAAATACGTCGGTTACAAGAGCATACCCAACTTCAAGGTCTCCACGGCCCCGGGACACAGAGGCAGACTGGTCTTCGGAGAACTCTACGGCAAGAAGGTCATGCTCATGCAGGGCAGGTTCCACACTTACGAAGGCTATTCCATCGCCGACGTGGCCTATCCCGTAAGGGTGGCAAAGCTCCTGGGAGTAAAGACCATGATAGTCACCAACGCCGCAGGCGCTGTAAACACCAGTTTCAATCCGGGAGATATAATGCTCATAACAGATCACATGAAATTCTTCTTCGACAGCCCCCTCACAGGACCGAACATCGAAGAGTTCGGAGACCGTTTCCCCGATATGAGCAGAGTCTATGACAGGGACTATCAGGAGGTAGTAAGGAAAGCTGCCATAGAGCTCGGCATAGAACTCCGTGAAGGCGTATACATGTTCTTCCCCGGCCCCCAGTTCGAGACTCCCGCAGAAGTCATGGCGGCAAGGATACTGGGTGCTGATGCCGTAGGTATGAGCACGGTGCCCGAAGCCATAGCTGCGGGCCAGTGCGGAATCAGGACCATCGGACTTACCCTTTGCTCCAATATGGCAGCAGGAGTTCTCGGCAGACCTCTTTCAGGAGAGGAGGTCAACGAGGCGGCGGAAGCGGCGGCGCCGAAATTCTCCTCACTTGTTGCAGAAATTCTCAAAAGGATATAGACATTCGGGCAATTAGCCTATACAATGTGGCGGTAATGGCGTGCAGCCTGCCGCCATATTTTATTGCTGCCTGCATATATGTTCTCCGCAGAAGCTCTGCGTGGAACAAAAGGAACGTATATGTTTTGGCATGGTCGAAAGGAATCATACAAATGAGAAAAGAAAGAAAAGACGGGGTCCGCATAGACGGACTCGACGGTTATCACAACGTCCTGCCGTACATAATGCCGAAAAGGACAGAGGCCGAAGTCAGCATGACGGAAGAGTTCGACGTGACGGAGCTTCTTAAGTACATGGAAGAAAGGAACGAAAAGGAAGGGACTAACCTTAAATTCTTCCACGCTTTCTGCACTGCGGTAGCAAGGACCATATATCTGAGACCCAAGATGAACATATTCATCTCCGGAAGGAAGTTCTGGCAGAGGAAATACGTAAGCCTTTCCTTCGTGGTGAAACAGGCCTTCGCCGACGACGGAGAGGAGACCCTCATGTTCCTCTACGTAAAGCCCGATATGAACCTGGATTCCGTATCGAAGATGATACTGGGAGACGTAGAAAAGGTAAGGACTGAGCACAGCAACGATCTCGACAAGCTCATGAACTTCGTGGGGAGCCTTCCCCGCTGGTTCCTGGAGATCTTCTTCTGGGTGCTGAAGAAGCTGGAATATCACGGAGCTATGCCCAAAGGCCTCACCGCGGGAGACCCCAACTATTCCACGGCTCTCCTTTCCAACCTCGGTTCCATAAAGGCGGGAGCTCCCTATCATCATCTGAGCGAGTACGGTACCTGCTCCATAATGATCACCATAGGGACTATACATAAGGAGAACTACATAAAGGACGACGGCAGCGTAGGACAGAAGGACGTGGTCGAGGCTACTTTCACCTTAGACGAGAGACTGGCAGACGGTTTCTACTATGCCAAATCCCTCAGAATCGTCAAATATCTGCTCGAGCATCCCGAGAGTCTGACCGAAACGGTGGAGACTCCCGTGCCGGTGGAACTGTAGGCAATATTTGTATTGTACATTTGTTGAAGACGCACAAAAAAAGTGCGTCTTTTTTGAATTCACGGACTAAAAATTCCTTGAAACTACAAGGCCTGTAGGGTAAAATCAAAGGATAGACATATATATAACGGATACTATACATATTGCATCAAGAAAGGAGCAAAACCATATGAAGTGCTTCAGGAAAATCATGAGTCTGCTGATGATTTTCGCTATGGTACTCACGTTTTCTCCCATCCGGGCATTCGTATTTGCCGAAAGCGGCGGGTCGAGTCCCGGGGTAACATGGGAAGTCGTCGAGACCGACAGGGAAAAAGCAGCATCACTGATCAAAAGAGCAGAAGATCCGGAGATTCAGGATACGATGGCCACCTTCAAAGAGAGCGTGCGTGTTTCCATAGTTCTGGAAAAAGCGTCCACTCTTGAAAGAGGGTACAAAGCAAAGGACATCGCAAAGAACAGACAGGCAGTCGCCTACCGTCAGTCGCTCAAGGCTGAACAGGAAGACATGGCTGCGCTGATCTCCAGAACGGTACTCGGCGGCAAGCAGCTTGACGTCGTATGGAATCTGACGCTGGCGGCGAACATCATTTCCGCCAACGTGCCGGAGGCAAAGATCCCTGCGATCAAGGCTCTTGACGGAGTCAAAGACGTCATAATCGAAAAGGAATATGAGCACTGCGCCGGCGAGGAGACCGGAGCCCAGCCCAACATGTCCGTAGCTTCACAGATGACGGGCGAACAGGGTGTCTGGGCCGCAGGATACACGGGTGCGGGAAGTCTCGTTGCCATAGTCGATACGGGACTCGATTACAAGCACCAGTCCTTCAGCGCAGATGCTTTTGATTACGCTATTTCCAAGGTAGAGGAGGCAACGGAAAAGCCTGTCGACATTCTCACACTGGATGACGTAAGCAGCGTATGGACGAGCCTCCACGCTTATGAAAGATCCGGAGGTACCGCAGACCAGGCATACTTCAACTCGAAGGTTCCTTTCGGATTCAACTATAAAGACAGGGATTTCAACATCGAGCATTTAAGCGACCTGCAGGGAGAACACGGTTCCCACGTTGCCGGTATCACAGCGGCAAACAGGTACATACCTGACGGAGAGGGCGGTTTCGCAAACGCTCTGACAGAGGTAAGGACCCAGGGCAACGCTCCTGACGCTCAGATCCTCGTCATGAAGGTCTTCGGCAGCGACAACAGAGGCGCCAGCGACGGCGACTACTTCGCAGCTATTGAAGACGCCATCGTTCTCGGCGCGGACGCGGTCAACCTTTCGCTTGGTTCCAGTTCAAAGGGCTTCAGCTTCAGCACGGGATACCAGGATGTGGTCGACAGCCTGGCCGGCTACGGTATAAACATCATATGGTCCAACTCCGCAGGAAACAGCGGTACCTGGGCTGACAGCACTCTTTCGGGATACCTCTACAGTGATTACGCCAACATAGGTACGACAGGTTCCCCTGCCACCTTTGCAACGACGCTGTCCGTAGCGTCCGTAGACAACGACGGACTTACGGCCGGATATTTCCTCCTGAACGGGGAGATGCTCTATTACATCGAAAGCCAGGGCTACGGTAATACCGCTATGGGCAAACTCACCGGCGATCTCGGATACGTCTATCTCGACAGCATCGGTTCTGAAGCGGAATTTGCCGCCATCGGAGAAGATGCACTCAGAGGCAAGGTCGTCATCTGCAACCGCGGCAGTCTGAACTTCGTTGTCAAAGCAAACAATGCGGTCAAATACGGTGCAGCAGCCGTGATCATTGCCAACAATGTGGCAGGGACCATGGGTCTCAACCTTACAGGTTACCTTTACAGCGCTCCGGTCGTTTCTATAACGCAGAGCGACGGCGCCAGACTCAGAGCCGCAGCCGCTTCCACCGGAACGATAGAAGTAGACGGCGCAACGAAGACCTATTACGTGGGAACTTTCAGAAATGAAGGCCTCACGGAAACAACGGAATATGACAGCGATTACTATACCATGAGCAGCTTCTCCAGCTGGGGCGTTCCCGAAGATCTGTCCATGAAACCGGAGATCACAGCTCCCGGAGGAAACATCTATTCCATAAACGGACTGGCACAGATCAAAACGTCTACAGGTCTCAGCACCAGCGGCGGACATGACGAATATGAGAACATGTCAGGTACGTCCATGGCAGCTCCTCAGATCACAGGTATAGTCGCGGCTCTTGCCCAGTACTTCAGAGAAAGCGACGGACTCGGGACCAAGGTCGAGGCTCTCGGTCTTTCCCAGCGTCAGGCACTTCAGAGCCTTCTCATGTCCACTGCCGTTCCTCTGATGCAGGAGGGCGATGCGAACGTGGATGATTCATACTACAGCGTCATGCAGCAGGGCGCAGGCCTTGCGGATGCCAACGCGGTCGTTAATGCAAAGAGCATAGTCCTTATGGAGGGCACGGCTGTAAACGGAGAAGTCAGAAAGGATATCTCCGCATACGCTGCTGACGGAAAGGTCAAGGCTGAACTTGGAGATGACCCCGATAAGACGGGTAAGTATTCCGTAGAATTCACGCTGAACAATATAACTGACGAGGATCTCTACTTTGAGCTCGACGGCGATATGTTCACCCAGGATATATTCCAGGATTACACCTATTATACAGACGGTGAGGGTCTGTACGGAGTCACTGATGAGGAAGGAAATTACCTCCCGTCCGTATATCTCGACACGCGGACGTACGGCCTGATGGCAAACCTCACGTGGACAGTCGACGGAAAGGAATACCACCCCGGCGTTGATATCGACATCAACGGCGACGGGACGTTCAACGACAAGGATGCCCAGGCGATACTCAACAATATCGTAGGCGACACCGAATCGGGCAACACCGTGGTGGATGCTAAAGCGGCAGATTTCGACGACGATAAAAAGATCACAAGCTACGATGCATATCTCGCTTTGGATCTTGCCAACGTAGGGTCTGCATTCGTTCCCGCCAACAGCTCGGTCAGCGTAAAGGTCGACATCGCTCTGGCCCAGGATGACATAGGCGCCTACGATTACTGGAGCAACGGAAAAGGAGCTTACGTCGAAGGATATATTTTCGCAAGAGAAATAGATTCAGAAGACGGAGCAAAGGGCGTACAGCATTCCGTCCCGGTACTCGGTTACTACGGAAGCTGGGACGAGCCTCCCATGAAAGATATGGGAAGCGCCGTAGAATACGAATACGGTCTGGAATACCGTACTCCGTATATGCCCAACGATATCGAAGAGCAGGTAGGCGTACAGGGTATCAGGGTATATAACTCTGCTCTCGACGTGACGTACATCGCAGGCGGCAACCCCGTTATCACGGATGATACGTACAAACCGGAAAGGACCGCTATAAGCAGCAGCGCTTCGATCGCAGGCGCAAGATATACGCTTGTAAGGAACAGCGCAGGATACAGATTCGTTCTTTATGACGAGGACGGAGCTGTGATAAACGAAAAAGCTGTGACGACTCTTGAAGAAGCGGCCTTCGTATATAACGGAGAATGGGAGAACTCTGTAACCTCCTCATCCTACGGATATCGTCCGACGGAACTTGCCGAAGGAGACAGAGTATTCCTCGAGTTCTATCTTGCTCCGGAATATTATCTCGATACGGATACAGCTGAAATAGCATGGGATGAGATCCACAGCACTACTTTCGAGATGCCTTTCGTCATAGACAACACTGCTCCCGAGGTCAGCTCCATAACAGCTGAAAGGGTAAGCGGCGAAGAAGGAACAAGCACTATCAAGCTTGACGTATCGGCATCCGATAACGAATACATAGCCGCATTCGTCGTTTACGACGAGAACGGCAATGCGCCGTTCCACGAAGAAGGGGCAGTACAGGAAGACAAAGAAGCCGGAACACGCGATGAAAGAAGCTTCGAACTGACATTCGACGGAACCGTTGCTTCCGACCACCTCCTGATCCAGGTCTGGGACTATGCGGCTAACTTAACTTCAGTGAAGGTCAACCTGAACAAAGAAGAATTGCAGGGAGATATCTCCGTATCCGTCGATCCGACGGCAGCTACCGTCATAGCCGGAAGCAGCACCACGCTCACAGCGGCTGTAAATCCCTGGGGCTTTGAAGACCAGAGAGTCACATGGAGCAGCAGCGACGAAGAAGTCGCAACGGTGGAAGACGGCGTTGTATACGGCGTCAAGGTAGGCCAGGCAGTCATCACAGCCACTTCCGTTGCAGACCCGACCAAGTCGGCAAGCTGCGCGGTAGAGGTCATTGCCATCGAAAACGATCTCAATGCTGTCATCTGGGATGAAGAGGCTGATATCTGGTTCTCCCAGTTCAACACGAGAGATCTTTCCACATTCACCAAGCTTCATGTCGATCCTCAGGAAGCTGCGCTGGCAACGACGACATACGGAAAGGACGGAGTCCTTTACGCAGCATCTTTGGACACTCAGAATTACGTCTCTACTTTGTATAGAGTCGATGAAGAGACATACGAAGCTACAGCCATAGGCGATTCAGAGATAGCATATATGGATCTTGCTCCCACAAAGAATCTCGGTGACAACATTCTGCTCGGTACTTATGGTACATATGTCGTCATAATCGATACGACCACAGGCGGAGATCTGGGAGGATTCCAATTCTCAGGCGCAACATCGAATGTAAACCTGGTCGGAATCACATATGTCGGAAGTATAGATGCCGGTAGCTACGGTATGGCAGATGAATATATTTTGTTAGATCAAAGCGGAACCATATATTTGGTAATGTTTGTTGCGGTCGATGGAAGCTATATGAACACCACACCTCAGGCGATGGGACTTATCGGCGACGCAGTCGACAGATCGTATTTCCAGTCTCTCTACTTCGACGGGACAGATCTTTACTGGAGCAGGTTCAATTATTCCGACAATGAGGTCGAACTCATAATGCTCTATGACCTTTTCGAAAACGGCGAGATATTCTCTCTCGGCACGTTCAATAAAGAAGTTTGGCCGGTAGGAGGATTATTCAATGCTGCCGGAAAGACCTTTATCACAACGAACAGCATGGGAGAAGCGACACTTGACGGTGCAGAGTTTATCACCGATTCGTTCGTGACGGATATAGAGCCTGTCACCTTTATGGCGGAATCTTCCGCAAAGGGCAGCCTCAACGCAGCAGCTCCCGCAGCTGTCCGTTCGAGAGATGATATCCAGGGCGTGACTGTTGAAACGGGTGATGAGGATGTCACATCCACTGTCACTGTAGAGGCAGCCGGTAACGTTGAGGACGGTGAAGGCGGCTTCGTGACGCACAACGGTCTTTACGAAGTCAGCTACGATCCGGCCAAGGCTACGCTTGTAAGCGTATCTTCGAATCTTAAGTATTTCGCATACAAAGAGAGTACAGGCAAGGTAACGCTGGCATTCGCCGATCTGAACGGCGTGGCAAAGGGCGCTACTGTAGCTACTCTGGTATTCAGCACTGAAGACGGAGTGTCGTCTGAGGTGAAGGTCGGAACCAAGGAATCCGAAGAAGATTTCACGGGTTCCGAAGAGACCTACACCATAGGCAACGGACTTACTGTAGTCGTATGCGACTCTGATACTGACGACGGACTCAGAGAAGCATATACCATAGACGGTAGAGTCGTTACGGTGGACTTCGATAAGCCCTGCAAGGTCGGTGTACTTCAGGCAGACGGAACTTATGCAGCTCTAGACGCAGTTGCCAACGGCGACGGAACATATAAATTCACAGCACCTGTTGGAACAACATCAGTGGTGCTTGTAGTCAAGGGTGATGCCGATCTCGACGGAGAAGTAGGCCCCGGCGATGCGAACGTCGCAAAGGCTGTGGTCCTCAAGAAAGAGAATATTACGGTAGATGCTATCATGACGTTCGCAGCGGACACTGACGGGGACGGAGAGATCGGTCCCGGCGATGCCAACGTCCTTAGGGCCGTGGTCCTCAAGAAGGCCACTATCAACTGGTAAGCTATAGGGAGGTTAATGGAATGAAAAAGAAGATTCTGACGATACTGATATGTCTTGTCATGGTCCTTGCGACCATGCCGAGTACAGTATTCGCATCAAGCGGAAGCGCAAGTATTTACGCGGACGTGAACCCGGCGGCGCTGCCCTATAGCAACAGCGGTCAGACGGTCACCATGACGGTGAGTGCGACGGCTCCCACGGAGCTGTGCAGCATATATATGACAATTCCCGTACCCTCGGGATGGTCCATAGCAAGCATATCGAACAGCGAGCTTGGCTTTACGAATGCAGATTACAATATCCTGGCTACTGAAGGTGTAGTCTTCTGGCAGGATTCCGGTATGGAGAATAAATCCGTTACGCAGCTCTGCCAGGTAACTTTCAACGTACCGGGAGGAGCAGCGGCGGGAACGTATTCCCTGAGCGCTACCGGTATCGATCTCCGCAAGGACATCAATGTTAAGGTCAGCGCAAATTCTTCCGTATCCGCAGACTTCACCATCTATGTTTCGGCCACCGGAGTAGAGGTAAGTCCTAAGGAAAACACCGTTCTGCAAGGCAACACCGTAGCACTCAGTGCAAAAGTAACACCGGAAAACGCTGGTAACAAAGCGGTCAACTGGAGCTCCAGCGACACATCCGTGGCCACTGTAGATGGAAACGGACTTGTAACGGGCGTATCCAAGGGTACCGCAACGATCACTGCTACAACAGTCGACGGCGGTTACACGGACAGCGCCAGCGTCAAAGTCATAGGTATAACCCAGGTCCCGAAGATCTCGGATCTTAGTTATAACGGGAACGAGCAGTTCCCTGCAGACGGCGAGGGATATACTCTTAGCGGAGATAAACAGAAATACGTAGGTTCGTACAAAGCAACCGCATATCCTGCCGACGGATATGCATGGGCTGACGGAAACACGGACCGCGGAGAGGCTGTGTCCTGGAATATAAGCCCGGAAATCCAGCCTGCAAACGTCACAGAAACTGCTAACCTGGTAGTAGGCGGAAAGACTCTGGATCTTGCGGGTCTGGTATCCGGTATGAAGGGCACAGTATCCTTCACGCTCACCAGCGCAGGCGGATGCACTCTTACAGGCACGACCCTCAAATCGGGAGATTCCCTGGGCACTGCAATGGTATCCTATGTGATCACGGGAGCCGATGAAAACGGTGACGGAACAAAGGAGTACATGGACAAGAGCGGAACTATAACCGTGAATATCGTAGAGCCTCCCACGTACTACGTGACGGTACCTGAAGTCACAGGCGGAAGCGGATCCGCTGATCCTGCAAGCGGAAAGGAAGGAACGGAAGTGAAGCTTTCTGCGACTGCCGCTGAAGGATACAAGTTTGTAAGATGGGATGTGAGCGGCGCTGCAGCTGCCGATCCGACCAAGGCGGACACCACTCTTACCATAGGTGAGTCCGACGTTACGGCGACACCCGTATTCGAGGCCATCAAGCCTTCGAAGATCACGGTAGAGGACAATAACATCAAACTGTACACAGACGGGACCGATGAGGAAAAAGAAGCTCAGATCGTCGTCAAGGTAACTCCTGAAGATGCTCTCGACAAAGACGTGACTTTCACTTCCGACGATCCGTCCGTTGTAAAGGTAGATGAAGACGGAAAGGTCACCGCCGTAGGCACAGGAACTGCGACCATAACCATCACGTCCAAAGCTGATCCTTCCGTAAAAACCACGGTAAAGGTGAGAGTCCTTGCCCATAACGGAGGATCCGCTCCGGGAACAGGCGATATAAACAGGCTGTTCATCTGGGGAGGCACCATGGCTCTCGCACTGATAATCGTATTCATACTGATCATCATAATCAGAAAAAAAAATCTCGAACTTGAACATAGATAAGGGATGAGATCCGGGGCGGCAAATGCCGCCCCTTTTTCTTTTGTGAAGAAAGTGTGAATTAAGCAAATTTGTTAGCACTCACTATTGACGAGTGCTAACAATGGTGGTATAACATAATTGTCCTTAAGGAGAGGACATAAAAAGAATATGAGGGCCAAAGGCCCGAGACATATACAGGAGGTTAGAATTATGTTATATCCTACGATTTTCAGAAACGATTTATTTGACGATATCTTTGATGATTTCATGAGACCTACAAGATCCGGACGCGGTAATCTGATGACGCAGTCCGCAGTCATGAAGACAGATATCAAGGAACTTGATAACGCATATCAGCTCGACGTGGAACTCCCGGGCGTAAAGAAAGAAAACGTTACAGTGGAACTCAAAGACGGAGCTCTTGAGATCAAAGTTGTTTCCGAAGTAAACAACGACGAAAAGGATAACAACGGTAAATATCTGAGAAGAGAGAGATTCTACGGAAGCTGCAGCAGATCCTTCTACGTAGGCGAAGACGTAAAGCAGGAGGATATCAAGGCTAAGTTCGATAACGGCGTGCTTACAATCACTGTACCGAAGATCGAGGAGCAGCCCAAGGTCGAGCAGAAGCAGCTCATAAGCATCGAATAAAAGGGGTAGAGATACTCTTACTCATAACTTCTTTCTTAAGTGTGATACCAACGCAAAAAGACCTGCCGCAGGGCAGGTCTTTTGCTGTTCCTTTGTAAAGTCAAACCCGGAGAGAGTGTTTTTGCTTTTCCTATCCTAAGGACAGGTGGGTTTTCTGCTCTGTGTCTTCTGTCTTCCGCTGATGGTGGGTGCGGCCTGACATAACGGCACAGTAGACGTCCGAAATCCCGTATAGCAAATGTAGGAAAATAAATAACACTGCCTCCAGGCAAATCTATTATATCATCAGCACGAGGCTAAGAAAATAGGATATATATAAAAACCGCGGCGAGTTCTCGCTGCGGTTTTCTGCCTATCTTTGCGGACGGTCTTTTAGAGACCTGCGATGAAGCTTATGATACCCTGTACGTAAGCTTCTCTTCCTGCCGTGTTTTCCTTGGGAATGGGGAGCTCAAGCTCTTTAGCAAGAGTCTGCAATCCTTCCGGATATTTGCTGATATTTACCTTTGCCATTTCTTTTTCCTCCTATGCATTCCTGTGGTTGTATTCTTCAAGATATTTGCAGACGGCCTCGAGATTCTCTCTCTTGGTGTCGTTGGGATAGGATACGAGCCTGTTCTCCGAGAAGATGTATCCTCCCTGCTGTCCGAGGGTGTTTACGAGGTGCTCTGCTTTCGTAAGGCATTCTTCCTTCGTTCCGTGTCCCAGCACGTGGGTGTCCATGCCGCCCATGATACCTGCGTTGGGGCACCTTTCCCTGACGAGGAACGGATCGTCGATATCAAGATGGAGGAAGACCATACCTTTTCTGTAGTCCATGAGGTGATCCCAGATGAGTTCTCCGGAACCTTCGGTGAAGGTCCTGATGACCCAGCCTTCCTTGGACGATACGCAGTCCCAGTACATCTTGAGCCACGGCCAGTAGAATTCATCGAACTGCTTGGGGTTCATGACGGTGTGGGCGAGAAGTCCGCCGTCACCGTCGAAGCAGGATTTTGTCGTGTGCCCCGGAGCAACGTTTGCCCAGGCGGCTACAGCGGCTCTTGCCGCGTTGCCTGACAGAGCTTCGCACGCTGCGTGGAGGTCTGCCTTGTTTCTTCTCATGTCGATGGAGAAGTTCTTTATCCCTCTGTAGTGAGACAGGAGCGTCTCGCAGGGGTTGGGTATTCCTGGAGCTCTGAAATCCCAGAGAACTGGGATGCCGTAGAGCTCTTTCATGCTGGAGAACATCCTTGCTGAGAATGCGCTGAAGTCCTGATACTCTTTTACGAGTTCCTGGAAATATGATACTTCGATATCTTCCTGGAACTGGGGATATTTTCTGGGGATGATCTTTTCCCACATGAACTTGGTCGGGTCTTTTGCGAATTCCGCAAGCTCGCCGTCGTAGATGGTCGGGAAGTCTTCTACCTGGATCGAGAATGCCTCGTCGTTTACGATGTATTCCGATGATCCGAGAAGCTGGGATACCCTGTACTGGTTCCTGTTGCTGTATTCTACGAAGCCGTCGAAATTATATCTTTCCTGGAACGCATATGTCAGTTTTGCCATAAGATCGTAATCCAGAAGGGCTTCGGAAAGCTTGCAGCCGTAGTCGTATACCTTCCACGTTACGTAGAAGGATATATTGGGGACCTGTCCCGGATTTTCTTTCATGGATGTCGCAGCGTTATACCTTTTCAGCCTTTCTTCTATCAAGGCCTGTACTCTGGTTTCGTCCATATATACTCCTTTCAATAAATAAAACTAATAATGACTTTCTTTCATTATATTGAAACGCATTTGTATTCTCAATATTCAAGAACGCGGAAAAAATCCCAATACAAACGCCTTGTTTGTATGAATTTTCCGCTGTTTTGCACAGATGTCACAAATATTCCTTGTATCACATCTGTATCAGTCTCGTAAGAAGCATGGTCATGAAAAACTTTCTCTGAGCCATGTCTTCCATGGGAAAATCGCATTCTTTGCATAAGGCTTCGAAGCCGTCGGGGTATTTCGTATAATCCATATCATTCACCTCTTACCGTATCAATCCTGTACCTGCATGTAGTCGCAGAGAGCCTTTACGTTTTCGGGATTTCCGTCCTGTCGGTTGGAACCCATCTTGTCGAGGCTCATGACGTATCCGCCGTCGTATCCGACTTCGTTTATGAGTTTCTTCGCAAGATCGAGCACTTCCTGTTTCGTTCCTCTTCCGAGGGTTATGGACGGCATACCTCCGATGAAGGCCAGCTGAGGATATTTCTTCTTGGCTTCGAATATATCGTCCTGTTCCATGGATATGGCTACAGTTCCCTTCGGATAGTCCGCAAAGTAATCGTAGAATCTTCCGCCTATACCTTCGAACATTATGTTTATGTTCTTTTTCTTCGCCGCTGCTTCGTCTATGAACGGTTTTATGGTGCGGTTCCAGTACAGATACTCCCACTGTTTTCTGTTCATGACCACGTGGGAAAGGAACATGAGGTTCGCGTCGGAGGTGCAGCCCGGCTCACGGCCTACCGGTCTTCCCTGTAGGTTCCTGTATACGTTCCAGAAGTTGAGCTTGTCAAGAGCGTCCGCCGCTTCTCCCAAGGCTTCTATATCTCTTCTCATGGAGAGGGAGAAACCCTTGATACCGCGGAGCATGGAGAAGAGGTACTCGTTCCCCATATACGGAAATCCGATGAAGGGGCTGGAACTTGCGGGGTATGCGAACCTTTCGTTTATTTCTCTCATCACGCCCATGCTGTAGTTGTTGAACTTTACGTTCTCGTCGATGGTTTTCTGGAAAGTTTCCTTAGTCATTTCCGAGTTGAAAAGCGGATGTTTTCTCGGCATGCATACTTCCCAGAGGAACTTTGTGGGATCTTTTGCGAACTCGCGGAGCTCGTCGTGCCCTAGAAGTTCGTAGGCGTCAATGCTGATGGTTTCCGCCTCATCGTCCACTCTGTAATACTGGGTACCCAGAGTGGTGGTCACCTGGAGCGGGTTTCTGGTTCCGTAACTGGAGATACCGTCCCACTCGTACTTTTCGCAATGCTCGATTATGCACTTCCTCATTATGTCGTAATTAAAAAGCGCTTCCGAAAGTTTGTATCCCGCATCGAGTATCTGCCACGTGATGAACGCAGACGTATGGGGGATCCTGTCAGGTCTTTTCTCCCGAGCAAAGCTGTCTACGAACAGCTGCAGTCTGTATGCTCTCTTTTCTTCTAACTCTTTACTTGCCATTTTACCTCCCGTATGTCCCCGCGTTCTTCAATGCGGAGAGCTTACGATAAACTACTACCACTTATATAAAAAGCCGGTCGGTTTTAAAGCGATCGGCAATATGAACTGAAAAACAGTCGGGAACGCCCGGCGGATCAGCCTTTCTGCTCGAGGAGCGACAGCTCTTTCGCTATCCTCGCGGCGCATCTTGCGTTGTTCAGTGCAAGCTGAACGTTGGATTTGAAGGACTCTCCTCCGGTGAGGTCCTTTATGGTGGCGAGAAGGAACGGCGTTATATTTTTCCCGTGTACTCCTGCTTCGTCCGCCATCTCGAGGGCCCTGTTTATGATCCCCTCCATATAATCGAAATCCTGGGCGTATTCTTCGGGGACAGGGTTGCCTATGAGGAGACCTCCCTTAAGCCCCAGGTCCCAGGTGGTCTTTATTATCTTTGCGGCGTCTTTGGGGCTTTCGGCTCTGTAATCGACGCCGAAACCGCTGTTCCTGCAGAAGAAAGCGGGAAACTGGTCAGTTCCCATGCCAAGGACCGGAACTCCCATGGTCTCGAGATATTCGAGGGTCCTGCCTATGTCCAGTATCTGCTTTGCGCCTGCGCAGACGACGGCGACGCGGGTATTGGCAAGTTCCTGAAGGTCCGCCGAAATATCCATGGTCTTTTCGCCGTTCCTGTGCACTCCGCCTATGCCTCCCGTGGCGAACACCTTTATACCTGCGAAAGCGGCGCACATCATGGTAGATGCTACCGTGGTCGCTCCCGTTCTTCCGGTGGCCAGGTAGGTGGCGAAATCTCTTCTGGAGACTTTGCCCACGTTTTCCGCTTTGCACATGATCTCCAGTTCGTCTGCCGTAAGGCCGAGCTTGATCTTCCCTCCTATGAGGGCGGCGGTGGCGGGAACACAGCCTTCTTCTCTTATTACTTCTTCCACCTTTGCGGCGAAGTCAAGGTTCTCGGGATAGGGCATGCCGTGGCTTAAGATGGTGCTCTCGAGAGCTACTACGGGCCTTCCTTCATCAAGGGCTTCTCTTACTTCTTCTTTTACGTCCAGATATTTTTCAAGTTCCATATATCTTTAAAACCTCGTTTCTTTGACTGTCCCAATATTCTACCATACATAAGGGGATATGTGGTATACTGACTGATATATGATTGGAGGCAATTATGGAAAACAAAAACGCATGGGATAAATACAAAGCAAAGGATCTTAAGGATCTGGGCAGAGTCTGCGAAGGATACAAGGCTTTTCTTTCCAAAGGAAAGACTGAACGCGAATGCGTCGAGCTCACCGTTGATATGGTGAAAAAAGCCGGATACAAAAATCTCGACGACGTCCTCGCAGCAGGAAAGAAACTTAAAAAAGGCAATAAGGTATACGCCGTATGTATGGAAAAGACCCTCGCTCTCTTCCAGATGGGCGAAGAACCCCTTACCGCAGGAATGAACATACTCGGAGCTCACATAGACAGCCCCAGGGCAGACGTCAAGCAGAATCCCCTTTACGAAACGGATAAGCTGACCTATCTCGATACCCACTATTACGGCGGTATCAAGAAATATCAGTGGGTCGCGCAGCCTATGGCAATACACGGAGTCGTATGCCTTAAGGACGGAAAGACAGTCAAGGTCACAGTAGGAGACGATCCCAAGGACCCCGTTTTCTGCTTTACGGATCTTCTTATACATCTTGCCCGTCAGCAGATGACCAAGAACGCAGCTGAAGTTGTCACGGGCGAAAATCTCGACCTTCTCATCGGCGGACAGCCCCTTGCGGAAAGCAAGCTGGGAAAGGATGAGAAAGACGCAGTCAAGGCCAACATCCTGGCTATACTCAAAAAGCAGTACGGCATAGAGGAGAGCGACTTCCTCTCCGCAGAGCTTACGGTAGTCCCCGCAGGAGCGGCAAGAGACCTGGGATTCGACCGCAGCATGGTCCTGGCATACGGCCAGGATGACAAGGTCTGCGCATACACCTCGGTCCTCGCTATGCTGGATGAGGACAAGCCCCTTAAGAGGACTTCATGCTGCCTCATAGTCGATAAGGAAGAGATAGGTTCGGTAGGAGCTACGGGAATGCAGTCCTTCTGGTTCGAGAACGTGGTCTCTAAGCTTGCGGCGCTTCAGGGTTACGACGCATATGCCGGAGGACGCGACGCTCTCGCCAACTCCTTCATGCTTTCATCCGACGTGAGCGCGGGCTACGATCCTCTGTACGCTGAAGCTTTCGAAAGAAAGAACGCGGCGTTCCTTGGAAACGGCATGGCATTCAACAAGTTCACCGGTTCCGGCGGAAAGGGCGGAAGCAACGATGCCAACGCAGAATTCGTGGCAAAGGTGAGAAAGGTCATGGACGACGCCAAGATATCCTATCAGTTCTGCGAACTGGGTAAGGTAGACTTCGGCGGAGGCGGCACCATAGCCTACATCATGGCGAAATACGGCATGAACGTCATCGACAGCGGCGTGCCCGTTCTTTCCATGCACGCTCCTTACGAAGTCACCTCGAAAGCCGATATTTACGAAGCTTACAAGGGATACAGGGCATTTTTAAGGGATGCATAATGGATTCCCGTGTGATATAATCAGAATAAGCTATATATAGTTCTTACATGACATCGTCATTTAGAGGAGGATCAATTATGGGCAAATTTGTTATCAGCGACGCAAAGAACGGCGTTAAATTCAATCTCAAAGCAGGCAACGGCGAGACTATCGCTCATTCCGAAGTCTATTCTTCCCTTGCATCCTGCAAGAAGGGTATTGCCAGCGTGATCAAGAACGCTCCCAAGGCTCCTGTAGAAGATCAGACAAAGGAAGGTTATGAAGTTCTGAAGAACCCGAAGTTCGAAGTATATCAGGACAAGAAGGGTGAATTCCGCTTCCGCTTAAGAGCAAGAAACGGACAGAACATTGCATCCGGCGAAGGCTACACCACCATGAAGGCTTGCCAGAACGGCATCGAATCCGTAAGGAAGAACGCTGCAGAAGGCAAAGTCGAGAGAGAAAAAGCATAATATACGAACGTGATTTGAACAGGTCTGCCGGACATATATCCGGCAGACTTTTTCGAATGAAGAGACTGAGAGAAACTGATATGTATGAAGAACTGAAAAAGATCATCGAAGGATCTGACAATATAGTCTTCTTCGGAGGAGCCGGGGTATCCACGGAAAGCGGAATACCTGACTTCCGTTCGGAGAAGGGCCTTTACAACGCGCAGCAGGAATACGGAAGAAGTCCGGAAGAGATGCTGTCGGCCCATTTCTTCCAGCAGGATCCAGTGACGTTTTTCGACTACTACAAGAAAAACCTCATAGCGACCTGGGCAAAGCCAAACGACGCTCACATAGCCCTGGCAAAGCTCGAGGAGGAAGGAAAGCTGAAAGCCGTTGTGACCCAGAACATAGACGGGCTGCATCAGATGGCTGGAAGCAGAAAGGTCTACGAGCTTCACGGCTCCGTCCACAGGAACCACTGCAGGAAGTGCCGCAAAGCCTACAGTCTGGAATATATACTGGACGATAAGAACTGCGTAAATTCCGAAGGGAAATGCGACGGAGTTCCCCGCTGCAGCTGCGGGGGCATAGTAAAGCCCGACGTGGTCCTCTACGAAGAGATGCTGGATGAAGACTGCATCAGGAAGTCGGTGGACGCCATATCCTCGGCTGATACTCTCATAATCGGGGGCACGTCTTTAGCGGTATATCCCGCCGCGGGGTTCATACACTACTTCCGCGGCAGGCACCTGGTGGTCATAAACATGTCCGCCACGGCCATGGACGGAAACGCCGACCTGGTCATAAGGGATCCCATAGGGCAGGTCTTCAGGGAGACTGTACTTAAATAGAAGAAAAGACGCGGCAGATAAACTGCCGCGTCTTTCTTCATGAAAAAGGCATCAGAGGTTGCTGTTTTTCGCCTCTTCAAAGAGCTTTTGAACTTCCTTCGAAGGCTCTTTTGTCATTAGTGTGACAAGTACCGCAGCGACAGCGCTGACGATGGATGCGGGCACTATCTCGTATATGCCCGTACCGGACAGGTACATGGCCCAGAGTATATCGCATAATCCTCCTGCCGCTATGCCCGCGGCGGCTCCTGCGAAGTTGAAGCGCTTCCAGAAAAGAGACAGCACTATGACCGGGCCGAAGGCTGCTCCGAAGAGTCCCCAGGCATATTCCACCAATGACATTACGGTGCCGCTGCCGGGGCTTGATGCTATGATGACGGCGACTATAGCTATGACGATGACTATGAGTCTGCCCGCCCAGAGCATCTCCTTGTCGGAGGCTTTTTTTCTGAATATGGGTTTGTATATATCGCTGGAGAACGCCGACGATGCCGCGAGCAGCTGGGAATCTGCAGAGCTCATGGCGGCCGCCAGTATAGCTGACAGCAGGATGCCCGAAATCAGGGCAGGGAAGAGTTTTCTTACCATCAGAATGAAAATGATCGACGAGTCGTCTATATCTCCCAGGAACATCCTTGCGACGGCTCCTGCGAGGACTCCGAAGCCAAGGATAAGCGTGGTCCAGCCTATGCCTATGACCCTGGATTTCTTCAGGTCCTTATCCGATCTTACGGACATGAACCTGACTATTATGTGAGGCATGCCGAAGTATCCTATGCCCCAGCCCATGCCGGAAACGATATCTCTCCAGTCGGCGGTGAAGAAGTTCCAGTAGCCGGAAGGGAGCTGCGAAGCTTCCAGAACGGCGCCTCCGTTCTTTAGAGCCGCCAGGGCGAAGAGCGGAGCCAGCATAAGGGCTCCCAGCATCAGAAGGCCCTGGAAGAAGTCGGTCCAGCATACGGCTGAATATCCGCCCATGAAGGTGTAGCAGACTATGATGGCTGCCGACAGATACATGGCGAGCTTCGCATCTATGCCGGTTACCGTGTTGAACAGGGTGCCGCAGGCTTTCATGCTGGATGCGGCGTAGACCGTATATGCTATGAGGAAGAGCACTGCGCAGAGTATTCGTATCACCTTGCTGCTTGCCAGGAATCTGTTGGTCAGATACTGGGGTATGGTTATGGAATCGTTTGCCGCTATGGTGAAGCGCCTCAGTCTCGGGGCCTCTATGATCCAGCTCAGGGCGTATCCTATGAGGAGGCCTATGGCTATCCACGTCTTACCCATGCCCAGGGCGTATACGGATGCAGGCAGTCCCATGAGAGACCATGCGCTCATGTCCGAGGCGCCCGCCGAAAGGGCAGACACCCAGGGCCCCATCTTTCTTCCGCCCAGGAAGTAATCCTTTTCTCCGGATCCTTTGGATCTCAGGAAGAATACTACGCCTACCGTCAGCATCATTGCCAGATACAGTATGAAGATTATCATTTCCGTGTTGTTCATTTTTATGTTTCCTTTTCTCTTTTGAAATTTCAATGATAATAGCAGATAAAAAAGAAGAATGAAATACAGAATATTGTTCGTACTTAAAACTAAACTAACAAATCAAAAAAGAGTTTAAAATGCTTGATATTTCAATATTTATGTATTAGACTAAAGTTAAGAATATAAACTGTAAGGAAAAATAAACTTTGAAAAAACAGGAGACAAAAAGCAAAATAGTCCAGGCAGCCTGGGATCTTTTCTACAGACAGGGCTACGAAAACACCACCATAGACGATATAGTGGAGGCTTCGGGCACGTCCAAGGGTTCTTTCTATCACTATTTCGAAGGGAAGGATTCTCTTCCCGCCTCGCTTTCTTACCTATTTGACGAAAAGTACGAAGAACTCGAAAAGACCATGGATCCCTCTCTGTCACCCATAGATAAGCTGGTATATATGAATCAGGAGCTCTTCCTTATGATAGAGAACACGGTATCCGTGGATATCCTGGGAAGGCTCCTTGCCAGCCAGCTTACGTCCAGCAGCGACAGGAGCCTTCTGGACGCGGGCAGGACCTATTACAAGCTTTTAAGGCGCATCACTCTGGAAGGCCAGCAGCAGGGCCTCTTCAGGGAGGGCTTCACCACCAACGACATAACGAAGGCCTACGCCATGTTCGAAAGGGCTCTCATGTATGACTGGTGCCTTTCCAGCGGCAGCTATTCTCTTTGCCAGTACTCGCAGCAGCTGCTTCCGGCGTTCCTGAATACGTTCTGCTGAAAAAGGAGGAAAATATAATGAAGATCACCTATCACGGACACGCATGCTTCACAGTGGAATCCCAGGGCTACAGGGTAGTGCTGGACCCCTACAAAGACGTAAGAGGATTCAAGGATATAGATCTGGAGGCAGAGGAAGTCCTATGTTCCCACGGACATATGGACCACGCATATACCGACGGAGTAAAACTTAAAAAAGGAGAGACCTCTCCTTTCAAAGTCAGTATCATAGACAGCTTCCACGATGAAAAACAGGGCAGCCAGAGAGGACCCAACAGGATCACGGTACTGGAGGCTGAAGGAAAGAAAATAGCCCACCTGGGAGACCTGGGGCACCTCCTTTCCGAAGAGCAGGCGGAAAAGCTGAAAGACATGGACTGCGTCATGATACCCGTCGGCGGCTTCTTTACCATAGACGCGGAAAAGGCTGCGGAGACTGTAGCGAAGATTGCGCCGAAGCACATCATCCCCATGCACTATAAAGACGGAAAAAAGGGCCTTGCCGTAGTCGGCAAAGTAGAAGAGTTCACGGACAGGCTTTCCGAAGAGGACAAAAAGAAACTGCTTCTCGTAAAGGGCTACGGGGAAACGGCTGAAATCTGAAACTGCGGAAGAATGCAAAGAGTTACATGAAATTCGATACGATAGATAAAAAACCTAACATATGGAACGTAGCCGCCCTGTCGGCTGCCGCCGCTTTAGTCGTGACCGTTTTAGTGCTCACGTCGGGCAGGAAGCACATCATGGCCATAAGCATCATCTTGGACGTATATATCGCCTGCGCGATAGCGATGCTGATATCTGCTTTTTTCAAACAGCTCAGGTACAATCCATATTCGTACAATGTGATATACTATTTTGGCTTTTCTCTGTTTGCCTTCTGCGTCCTTTCATTCAGCGCAGTATTGACGGTCAGGATATTAAAAGACCCCGGTTTTTTCAGCATAGAGAAGATACTCACACTGCTCAGCGGAGCTTCGAGAAATTTCCTGATGCTCAGCGCGTTTTTCATCATCCCGTTTTCAATTACCCTTGCCGTATCGAATGTGGTCCTCATAAAAAAAGAAGGCTTAAGACCCATAAATATCCTGGGGATATTCTTAGGGTTTTTCCTCATAGGGGGCTTGGTATTCATCAGGCTCTATGACGACAGCTTTTTCATCGGACCGGAGGTCTTGGGAAGGCGCGAACTGACCATGAGCCTTGTCACGTCTTTTTATCTGTATTTCGTATGCATGATGATGGGAGCCATCGCAGCCGGGCATATAGCCGCCTTCCATGAACCGGATCCTGATAAGGATATATTGATCATACTTGGATACACCTTAAAGGACGGAAAAATGTCCGAAACGGTCCTTAAAGCAAGGGCGGACAGAGCGATAGAGTTCCGGAAAAAGCAGCTCAGGGAGACCGGCAAAGACCTTATCTTCATTACCTCAGGAGGAAAGGGATCGGGGGAGGAGATCTCGGAAAGCAGATGGATGAAGAATTACCTCCTATCGCAGGGGATTTCGGAGGACATCATAGTAGAAGAGGATCAGTCGACGACGACCCACGAGAATATGATATATTCCAAGGAAAAGATACGGGAGATAGACCCCAGTGCCAAAGTCGCTTTCTCAACATCCAATTATCACGTTTTCAGGAGCGGTCTTTACGCAAGAAGGGAAAAGATACGGGCCGTAGGAATGGGGGCAGGGACCGAGTGGTATTTCTGGCCCAACGCTTCCGTAAGAGAGTTAGGAGGCATACTGATAGAACACAGGCTGAAACAGGTCCTCATCCTGCTCGGAATAATCGCATTCAACATAATTCTTATTCAGCTTGCATATATGGCCGGGCTGGCCGGTATATGAGGACAGCTTGCTAAAGAAAGCATATGTACGTATAGTATAGAAAAACAGTAATAGATAAAAAAGGAGTCAACATGAAAAAAGGAATAAGGATAGCAGCGTTTCTGCTCATTTTAGTCATCGCTCTTGCAGGTTGCGCCGGGAAAGATGAAAACCCCAGCGAGACCTCGGTCCCTGAGCAGCAGGAAAGCAGCGAGGCCCAGGTCCCTGAGCAGCAGGGAGAGGAAACACCTCCTGCGGACTATGAACCGTCGCCGTCTTATCCGGAGCAGTCCTATCAGGACAAGCTCATGGACAGGATCCCCTTCGACGTGGATATGGGAGCAGGCTGGGAGTACCGCGACCTGGACGTCAACGGCATGTTCCGCAGGGTCTCCGTGACCTTCGAAATGCAGTCTTACATGATAAATCAAGATCCCTGCTACACCTACTATTACGTCGATATCCACGGCGACGATCTGTGGGCTGAAGTCGTTGCGACAGGAAGAGCTTATCTGGACGAGGGGGTTCTTGAGTACGTAAGAGAATACGAAGCTGAGGGTAAAAGAGACGAGATATTTTTCACCCTCTTTGATTACGATTTCGAAGCCTCTACCTTCAAGGGCAAAGACGGCAAGGACTATATAGTGTTCTCCATCCCCGCAAACTGGGAGCCGAACACTTCGACTCTTGTCATAGCGACGGATCAGGGTAAGCTCCTTGCGGACAACATTATCGATAAATCCTGTCAGGTAACTCTGGATGGAGACGATACCAAGAGATATATGGATTCCCAGGGGAATGCCAACTTCTTCAGTTTTGACGAAGATCACATCACCTATCTCAAGGTCATCCAGACAGTTGACGGAGTCACAACCTTAAGGGAGTATGCTCTTGAAATAGAAAACGACCAGATCACGGCTGTTGAAACAGGCAGGACCTATACCACCAGGGATATGGTCCCTGAGCTTACTGATCTTTCGATCTACTGATAGGGCTGCGAAAGGAGATTTTTCATAAAGAAAGCAGAAGACTTGCATCTCTTTATGACTTTGTCTTTGTTGAAGGGATAAACTACAAAGATATGGCAAGAGGACTTCATCTTGCCAAGGCGACTAATGACAACGCATTCGGAAGTTTCAGAACATATCTTGCATACAAGCTGAAGGAAAGAGGAGGAAAGCTCATCGCGATAGACAAGTGGTATCCTTCCTCAAAGACCTGCAGGCACTGCGGATATATAAAGAACGACTTGAGCCTTTCTGACAGAGTGTGGGTATGTCCTGAATGCGGATGCATAATAGACAGAGACGTGAATGCTGCAATAAACATAAAAAAAGAAGGCCTTAAGGTTGTATCCTGAAGGCCTTAGAACTTACCAGAACCGCGGGGCACGCGGGGATAGCCTGTTATATCTGAGAGGGTTGCCTCTCTTGAGCAGGAAGCCCCGGCCTCTATAGGCCGGGCGAGCATGTCACCGCGGTAATGCCGTTTAGCTGAAAAGATCAAGATTACTTTTCGATATGGGGAGCTCTCCGAGCTCCTCTTTTTTTATGGTCTCTATTATCGTATCGTTTATAGGGGTGGGGACACCGTATTTCTTTCCCCAGCGGCAGACTTCTCCGTTTATGAAATCTACCTCGCATTTCTTCCCTTTTTTAAGGTCCTGGAGCATGGAAGGTTCTATGCTCCCGTTTTTTCTCATGGCGAAGGGAAGAAGGAATTCTACGAAGCGTTTTTTGAGAGGGCTGCTGTAATAGAAAAGTTTAGAAATGCTAATGCCCTGTACGTCCGTAAGGGTAACGCCTGCGGCTCTCGATACGTCTATGCATTCCTTTATGCAGGCGGAGGCTATCTTCTTTGCATCCCTGTCGGCCGCAGCATCTCCGAAGCTGCCGCCCATGACGGTGCCTATACCAGCGAAGGTGGCGTTGATAAGAAGCTTGGACCATCTGACTCCTATGAAGTTTCCGCTTACGTGCACGGGGCCCATGAGCCTGAGAAGGGAAACGGCTGTTTTGAACTTTTCCATGGGAACGGCTTCGGGCTTTCCGGTCTGGAAAGAGAGCTTTTCAGGGGAAGGGTCGCTGGTGAATCTGCACACTCCCGGAGACACGAGGGTGGCTCCCCATTCCACGGTGCAGCCCATGACTCTTTCTTTCCCGAAGATCTCTTCCAAAGAGGGCTCGGGTATGCCGTTCTGGAGGGTCACGAGCAGTCCGTCCTTTGCCAGGTGCTTTAACAGAACGTCCTTTGCCTCAAGGTTCTGCTGCTGTTTGGTCAGAAGAAAGATCACGTCATAAAGGCCGTCCATCTCCTCCGGGGTCACGGCTTTTACGGGCACGTAAAGTTCTATGCCGCCGATAACCTTCGCCCCGTTTTCATTAAGGGCGCTCACGTGCTCCCGGTTCCTGCTAACCAGCTCTATATCCGTTCCCGCTTTGCTTATGTATGCTCCCAGCACGGTCCCAAGAGATCCCGCGCCGTATATGGCGTATTTCATGGCTTTTCCTCACTTAAGAAAAATGTAATATCCAATATATCACAACGCCCGCCGTTTTGGGGTATAATGTACGGGAAATGAAACTGAGATTAGATATACGCGATAAAAAGCCGGACCTTTACGGTCTGCTCATATTCTCGGCAGCGATAATGCTCGCCGAAGCTCTTGTCATATGGAAGGGAGGGGAGCACAAGCACCTCATAACGTGCATCATGACTGCGGTATACAGTCTCATCGCCGTGATAGTTCTCCTTGCCACCTGGAAGGCCCAGATAGAATACAATCTATATTCATACAATACCATCTTCTATTTCGGCTTCGCCCTGTTCGGGCTCTCCGTTCTGATCACCCACGTCACCCTTGCCGTGATGATGGTCAGGTTCCCGGACACCTACGGGCGTACGGAAGCCGCATGGCAGCTTCTCGGTTCCGCAAAGACCTACATGGTATATACCTCTCCTTTCATACTGATATTCTCGGTGGCTCTGTGCATATCCAACATATCTCTCATCAGGCATGAGGGCAGGCGTTTCGTGAACATACTCGGGATAATTCTTTCCTTCCTGATGGTAGGCGGGATAGTATTGTTATTCACTGTCGACATGTACGCCTCAGGCAGCCAGAGGGAAGTTATGATGCACGATCTGTGGGTCAATACCTTCGCCGCAGTTTACCTGTATTTCGAATGCATGCTGGCGGGCGTAATAGTGGCCGGTGCCATGGCGGCCAGATACGATCCCGAAAAGAACAAAGACTACGTGGTGATCCTGGGCTGTTCCATGAGAAAGGACGGAACGCCCACGCCTCTTCTCAAAGGGCGCATAGACAGGGCTGTGGAGTTTTACGAAAAGCAGAAAGCTGAAACGGGAAAGCCCTTATGCTTTATATGCTCTGGCGGGCAGGGCCCCAGCGAAATTATCTCCGAAAGCGCGTGCATGAAAAATTATCTTCTCTCAAGAGGTATACTGGAAGATATGATCATAGAAGAAAACCGTTCCACCAACACCTTCGAGAACATGAGTTTCTCAAAGGAGATAATAGAAAGCAGACAAAAGGATGCGAAGATCGCATTCTCAACGACCAACTACCACGTATTCAGGAGCGGCCTTTTCGCAAGAAGGGTAAAGATGAGAGCCGTGGGCATGGGAGCCAGGACCAAATGGTATTTCTGGCCCAACGCCGCAGTAAGGGAGTTCGTAGGGCTTCTTACGAACCATAAACTAAAGCAAGTCATCATCCTCGGATCCATGATAGTGTTCTACGTGGCGCTGACCCTGCTCTCTTACAACTACTATTAGCAAGTATTATAAGCATCGAAGGAAAAGCCCCGCGCGGGGCTTTTTGTTTATTCAGTGTCTTCGAAGAAATTGTATTCGTCGAAAGCGTAGAAGAGATCGAGATAGGGTATCTCCGTTTCCTTTATCTCGGCTCCCAGTTCAAGGACCTTGTAGTCCCTGTCGAAGAGCGGCCACTCCTTAAGGCCTACTCCGTTGGGATCTCCCGTCTTTGCAAAGTTGACTACGTAGGATACGAAGTTCCGGCTCAGTTCTCTGTCTCCGTCGTTGTAGAGTTTAGTCTTTTCCGGGATGTTGCCGTAGAGATATATCTCTTCTCCGCTGTGCCAGGGTCCGAGACTGCCGTTCTCTTTGGTGAAATGGTACATATAGCAGGGGATGCCGTTGGATATGGCCTGCCTTCCCAGGCAGAAATGTCCGTAGACGAAGAGGTTCACCGTATCAATGTCGGCCCAGTTCCTCTTTGCCTGCGCGTCGGTGGATGCGGGATAGAGCTCCAGTATCCTGTCGGCGGCGGGTCCCGCCACTATGCGGTTTATCTTGCTCTCGTAGTTCTTAAGATCAGCCTGGCTGAAAAGGATGAAGGGAGCGGCTTCCTCCCTGTTGAATCCCTGGAGCTGGGCTTCCTCGTTATGCACTCCTTTCTTGTAGGAATCGTAGGGTCTTTCCGTAAGGACGTAACCGTCTATGCATATATGGTGGTGGACAGCAAGTTCTCCGACTATCTTTTCGGCCGGAAGGGCTTTAAGCTCTTCGAGAGTGGATACGCCCAGGCGTTCCATGGTGTAGGTCTCCCCGTTGTACGCCTGTTCCAGAGTCCTGAAGGAGTGGGCAGGTTTAGGAGCTGAGACCGTGGAGCTTTCCAGTATGACTCTTCTGAAGAGCCCCTTGGCAAGGGGCGAAGTGCAGAGAGCCGATACGCAGGCGGAGCCTGCAGACTCTCCCGCAAGGGTCACGTTGCCGGGATCTCCTCCGAAGGCTTCGATATTGTCTCTTACCCACTCGAGGGCCATTATCTGGTCCAGAAGCCCGTAGTTGCCCGTGGTGCCGTTGGGGGATGCGTTTTTAAGGTCGGGATCTGCGAAGAAGCCGAATATACCGAGCCTGTAGGACATATTCACGACTATGAGGCCTTCCTTCGCGAGCCCGACGCCGCTGTAATCGGCATACCAGGGCTGGCCTGTCTGAAGGGATCCTCCGTGTATATATACGAGGACCGGAAGCTTTTCGCCGCTTCTTTCTTTAGGTCTCCAAATATTGAGATAGAGGGAATCTTCGCTGACCGGCGGTCTGTAATTGTCTTTTAGCGATATGCTGAATTCATGGAAGCCTATGATCCTCGTCAGGGTATCGTAGATTGGAAGGTTGGTGGTCTGCATGGACATGGGAGCGAAATGGTCCGCTTCCAGGACCCCTTCCCAGGGATCCGCAGGCTGAGGTTCCTTCCACCTTAAGTCTCCCACGGGCGGTTTTGCGTAGGGTATGCCCGTATAGACTTCGACTTTTCCGTCTTCCGTAAGAACGCCCCTTAGGTCTCCCTGTGAAAGGTGAAGCACCTCTGTCCTTTCGGGGTTTTTCTGCGGAACAGCAGGCACTGCCTTAACGGGCGGCCAGCTGATGAATACTACGGCCGCGCACAGGGCGATAAGCCCTGCCCATGACAAAAACCTGATGCCGAAGGCTTTCTGCTGAAGCTTCGTAGCTCTGAGAAAGTAGAATCCGGCCAGAAGAGCTATAGCCATTATCCAGCCGGGAACGGTGTTTTTGTTCAGCTCGAGGAAAGCCAGGAACAAAAGCGCATAGAGCGCAAACAGTATCCTCCAGAACACTTTCCCAGCCTCCTTTTTCTTTTCCTTGTTTTTCATAGAATTGACCTCAACTGGTGCTTATGCTTATCACTTTCAAAGTATATCATATATGCGGAGACAGTTGTATCGGATGAACGATTGTTCTATAATATAGCTATGAGCGAAAAGGATAATACATCGCCATTAGACGATCTCATAAAAAAGGCCGGGGAGAGGGGTTTCACTCTGGTCCTGGGCAAGGATCTGCGTATAAACATCGGGAAAGACAGCGATGTTTCCGTTGACATAGGGAAAAAGAGATCTCCCGGTCTTCATATCGCTTTCAATAAAGGAAAAGATCCGGAGGTCAGCCTCTACGGGGTCAGCAAGGTTCCTGAAAGGGAGAATCCCTACAGGAACGAGAGGATGAAGAACGTAGAGATCCTTAAGGACCGTATGTCCCATACGGACGACGAGATCTTCTCCGCTCTTTGCTTCTTCGGAGGAAAGAAGCTTTCCGAGTCTCCCGTGGCAGCTTTGGAAAAGGGCAGGAAACTCTTTGCTTCTGTCTGGAGGTATATGTGCGAAAGCTACCGGTACGGCAGCACCGACTTCTTCACCCTCATTTTCGGAAAGCCCAGGAAGTATTCGTGGTATTCGTGGAATTCCTTCGATCAGGCCCGTTTCGACGCCTTCGTCCACGAGACGGAAAGGCAGCTGAGGGCCTACCTCAGGGCAGGAAGGAAACTCAAGGAAAAGGAATCTGAAGGCTGGGTCAAGCCCTATGCCCAGGCAGTCATCGCGGCCGACATGAAGGCGGAGGAAGAAGCTTCAAGGCCGGTAGTGAACATAGACTTCGGAGGACTTGAAAAGATCAGGGAAGACGCCGTGGTCACGAGAGACTGGCTGCTCACCGAAGAGGAGACGGAAGATATCTTCGAAGAGTCCGAAGATGAAACGGAAGAGGAAACGGCCAGCCTCGTTCTTGAGGGACCGGACCTTGAACTCCTGCTTCTCCTCATAGACGGGGAACCCGCAGATGAATACATGAGGAGCAAAAAGATACTTCCTTCCGTCGCCGCGGACAGGATAAACGAAGCCTTCTTCGAATACGTGGGAGACAGCATAATTGAATGCGACGGAGAAGAGCTTTCCCTCGTGGAAGATTACAGAAAAGACGTATTGGATATACTGAGAGGAAATAACTGATGAGCCAGGAAACGAAAAAAGTCCCGAGAAGAATAGCCCAGACGGTGCTGGGATCCCTCAAGGGCGGAGTGGTGCCCAGGATAGGGCTTCCGTATATAGCCGTGGGAAGGAAGAGCGAGATAGAAGCCCTTCTTAGAGACGTTGAGATAATATCGGAAGGCGGAGCGTCCTTCCGCTTCATAGTGGGCAAGTACGGCTCCGGAAAGAGCTTCCTTCTCCAGATCATAAGGAACTACGCCATGGACAGGGGCTTCATAGTGGCGGACGCGGATCTGTCTCCCGAAAGAAGGCTCCAGGGCACCAAAGGTCAGGGCCTTGCCACATACAGGGAGCTCATAGGCAACCTGTCCACCAAGACAAAGCCTGAGGGCGGCGCCCTGAGCCTTGTACTCGACAGATGGATAAGCAACGTGCAGACCCAGGCTCTTACGGAGAGCGGCCTGTCAGCAGGCGATCCGGCCCTTGAGAGACTGGTGGAAAAGAAGATATATGAAGTGACTTCCGAAGTCAGCGAACTGGTCCACGGCTTCGAGTTCGGAAAGCTCCTTTCCATGTACTACAGAGCATACGCAGAAGGCGACGATGAGACCAGGCTCAAGGTCCTCCGCTGGTTCAGGGGAGAATACAGCCTGAAAAGCGAAGCGAAGGCCGAGTTGGGCGTGAGCATCATCATAAGCGACGACGACTGGTACGACTACCTGAAACTCTTCGCGTATTTCTTCAGGCTCGCAGGCTATTCCGGCATGATGATAATGATCGACGAGCTGGTGAACATATACAAGATACCAAACAGCATCACCAGGCAGTACAACTACGAAAAGATACTGACCATGTACAACGATACCCTTCAGGGAAAGGCCAGATACCTTGGCATCATAATGGGGGCTACTCCCCAGGCTCTGGAAGACAAAAGAAGGGGCATATACAGCTACGAGGCTTTAAGGTCCCGCCTTGCGGAAGGCAGGTTCTCAAATCCCGGCACAAGGGATCTTCTGGCTCCCGTCATAAGGCTGGAAGCTCTTACGGCTGAAGAGATGCTGGTCCTCTGCGAGAAGTTAAGAGACATGCACGCAGATCTTTACGGATACGAAAGCGCCATGACCACCGAAGAACTGGGCACTTTCATAAAGATAGAATACGGCCGCGTAGGCGCAGATACCAACATAACCCCAAGAGAGATCATCAGAGACTATATAGAGCTTCTGGATCTTAAGTATCAGAACCCGGGGCTCAGTATAGAAGAGCTCCTGGGCTCCGACGAGTTCAGCTACGCAAAATCGGATGCGGTCTCCGACGAGGCTGAAAGCGAGTTTGCGGAATTCACCATTTAAGATAAGCTATGGACGTTTTTGAAAGATACGCACCTTTCATACAGGACTATATCTACCGCTCGGGCTGGCAGGTCTTAAGGGCTGTCCAGAACGCCGCCGGGGAAGCCATATTCGGCACGGACGACAACGTGCTCATCACGGCGTCCACCGCGTCGGGAAAAACTGAGGCGGCTTTCTTTCCCGTGCTCACGCTTATGGAGGAAGATCCTCCCAAGAGCGTGGGTGTCCTTTATATAGCGCCTCTCAAGGCCCTCATAAACGATCAGTTCGGAAGACTGAACGAGCTCTGCGAAGAAGAGGGCATACCGGTCCACCGCTGGCACGGAGACGTGGCCCAGTCCAAGAAGAGGAAGCTTCTCAAGAAGCCCTCCGGCATACTTCAGATAACGCCGGAGTCCCTTGAGTCCCTCATGATAAACAAACATATGGAGATACCCTCTCTTTTCTCGGATCTCCGTTTCATAGTCATAGACGAGATACATTCCCTCCTAAGGGGAGACAGGGGCATGCAGACCTTCTGCCTCATAGAAAGGCTGTGCAGGCTTGCGGGCTGCGACCCGAGGCGCATAGGTCTTTCAGCCACCATAGGCAATCCCGAGGAGGCGGGTCTCTTCCTTTCCGCCGGCAGCAACAGAAAGACCCTGGTCCCCCGCTTCGAAGGGGGAAAGGAGGTATGGCGTCTTTCCATGGAGCATTTCTTTACGGCGGCTCCCCAGGCTTCGGAAGACAGATACGTAGACCGTAAGCCTCCCGTGACGGAAGCCCCCACGGACATAGCGCCAAAAGGAGCGGATCCGGGCCTTGCCTACATATTCGAGCACAGCAAGGGAAAGAAATGCCTGGTGTTCACCAATTCCAGAGAGGAATGCGAGTCCGTATG
>JAFRIQ010000042.1 GCA_017432725.1 Bacillota bacterium | reverse complement strand
GTGAACTTGAGTTCCTTCTGAAGGTCTCTTATAAGTCCTATTATCTGCGCCTGGATGGTAACGTCAAGAGCAGTGGTAGGCTCGTCGCAGATGAGTATTTCAGGATGGCATGCAAGAGCGATAGCTATGACTATACGCTGTCTCATTCCGCCTGAATACTGGAAGGGATACTCGTCGAACCTGTTGGCTGCATCGGGTATTCCTACCCTATCCATCATCTGGATAGCCTGTTCTTTAGCTTCTGCCTTGGATACTCCCTGATGCTTTTCGATGACCTCAGTGATCTGAGAACCTATGGTCCTTATGGGGTTCAGAGAAGTCATAGGATCCTGGAATATGGTAGAGATCTTAGCTCCTCTGATACCTTCCCAGTCTTTATCTGTTGTAAGTTTGGTAAGATCCTGACCGTGGAACATTACGGATCCCTTTGTGACCGATCCGTTCGATTCGAGCATTCCGGTAAATGTCTTCGTAAATACGGATTTTCCGGAACCGGATTCGCCTACGATGGCGAATGTTTCGCCTTCGTAAAGATCAAGGGATACGTTCCTTATAGCGGTAAGGTAGTTATCGCGGACTCTGAATTTAACTTCGATGTCCTTTGCCGATAGTATGATGTTTCTTTCTTCTGCCATAGTGCCTTACCTCCTTTACATATGTGTACGGGGATCGGCTGCGTCAGCAAGCTTCTGTCCCACTATATAAAGGGAAATGGATATTATGGCCAGGAGGCCTACCGGGATCCAGAACAGATGCGGATATCCGTTCATATACGCTGTATAGAGGGATATGGACTGTCCGAGGGATGCGTTGGTAGTTCCGAGACCCAGACCCATGTAGGAAAGGAATACTTCGTATGAGATCAGCTGAGGTATTGTCCTTGATACATAAGTCATGATAACGGAGATAAGATACGGAAGAATGTTCTTCGTGATCATCGTCCATGTCCTTGTGCCGAGGCACTTGGATGCAAGGTTGTACTCTCTGTCTCTTATGATCATTACCTGCGTTCTTATGAAGTACGCAACAAAGATCCATTCCGTACATGTCATGGTAATGATAAGAGGCCTCATTCCTGCTCCGAGGATGTATGAAAGGATCATACAAAGGAGAAGGAACGGTACGTTTGAGATTACGTTGTACACTTCTATCATCCACTTATCCATCTTCTTTGAGAATCCCCAAAGTGCACCTACGGGGATTCCTATGATCATATCGATGAAGCAGCATACGAAACCGATTATTATCGAGTTTCTGGCGCCTGCCCATACTGCATCGAAAACTTCGTTTCCGACGTGATCCGTTCCGAAAATGTGCTCAGCGGACGGTTTGAGGAACTTCATTGATGCATTGTTGATATTAGGCGCTATAACCGGGCTGTATCCGGAAATGAGCGGCTGAATAAGAGCAAATGTAATAATGAAGATCAGCAGTATTGTGATTGCAACTGTGAACTTGTTTTTATAGAACGTTCTCCATACTGACTTCCAATAGGAATACCGGGGAGCTGCGATATGCTCCGATTCATATTCGTCGAAGGAAGCAAATTCAAATAAATCGTTTCTTTCTGTATCCATTACGACCTCCCTGCCCCTTCTGTAAGTGAAATACGCGGATCAACCTTTGTAAGCACTATATCTCCGCACAGTACCGAGAGTACCGAGATGGTGGAGAACATGAATGCAAGAGCGACTATCATTACGTTGTTGTACTGGTTGATAGCGTTCGGGAGCATCTTTCCCATACCTCCGACGGAGTAGATAGCTTCAGTGATGATGGCGCCTGTGATACAACCTGCAAGTGAACTGGGGATTCCCTGTGCAATGGGTATTATTGCGTTCTTGAAGATGTGGTTGTTGAATATTTCCTTCTGATTGAGACCCTTAGCTTTTGCGAATTTGACGTAGTCAGAGTTCATCTGGTCTACAACGTATCTTCTTGTCCAAAGCATAAGAGATGCTATGGACGGGAGAGCGAGGGATATAACAGGAAGGATCCAGGAACGGATATCGTGCGGTCCATATGTTGTGAATACGGAAGGCAGGTTGAACAATCTAACTCCGAGGTATCTGAATAAATATATGTATGCCAGGGACGGTACAGCGATAATGAATATGATGTATACCATTCCGAGCTTATCTGCTAATTTATCTTTGTTTCTCGCCATGAGAACACCACAGGGAAGTCCGAGCCCGTATGCGAGCACAAGAGCAAGTATACCCATTATGAATGATGTTCCTATCATTGAAGGCTGATCTTTTTTGGTTTGATATGTTGCGTAGTGATCAACAAATTTTTGTTCATCCATACGGTCGAGAATAGGCTTGTATTTGAGAGAGCCGAATATGATTCCTGACTCTCCTTTCACACCCGTTTCAAAAGTGACCATTCTCTTTACCTCAGTTCCCTGGGTCTGGAAAAGCACAGTAATAACATCCAGTCCCTGATATGTGGGATAGGAAGTACCGAAGTTGAGTTTGATGATATTCTGGTGGATGAACGGGAATCGGCTGTCTGTGTACAGCTGATATTTATATGTCGTGCCGCTTCCGATAAGAGCGAGTCCGCCTGAGGGAGTCCTTCCGAAGGAATATCCCCTCTTGAGATTCGGATTTCCCGGATCCTGTACTGACAGCGGAGTATCTATCTTTACAAGGTTGGACACCCATGTCGTAACACGCTTTGCGATAGGATAGTCTTTATACGCATAAAGTCTTCCGCTGGCACCGAATGCAGTAACAGTGTAATCCTGGGCTTCATAAATTGCTCTGAAGTCCTTGCTTTCACTTGATCCGGGCAATACGGCAGCCTGGATCTCCGGAGATCCTGCTTCGTAGAGCGTGAGAGCGTAGTCGTTTATCGTAACATAATCGAGATAACCGAGTTTTTCCCATGTGGTATACACATAGTCGGTCTTGTCATCTGATTTTCCGGCTAGTTTTCTGTATGTACTGTCCTCAAAAAAGATATTATCACGCGGAACCATCGTATACACCATGGTGAATACGATGAGCATGATAATAAGTATTGAGATCATAGATCGAAGCAAACGCTTCCAAATGTAACCTTTTTTCATGTCAGGTTCCTTATCATCGTAAAAGAGAGAGCCGAAACTTTGCCATTCCGGCTCTCCCAGTTAATTAAGCTTTGTTAACTTAGAATCAGATTGTTATATCTTTTCTAAATTACTTTCCTGCAAGCCAGTTTGCCTTTGCAGCTTCATAGTCAGCTGCCTTTACAGGCTCATTGAGGAGTTCCATATACTTGAAGTAAGGAACCTGGTTGTATGAAGCCTGTCCATAGAGACCGTATGCAGCGGAGAAGGGCTTTACCTTGCTGATGACAAGGTCTGCACCGCTTGTGCTGTAAGGTCTGAGGATGCCCTGTGTGAGGAGCATTGCTTCTGCCTTTGCGAAGAGGTCATATCTCTCGTCGCCTGTTGCAACTGTAGCCTGCTCGACAACTTCCTGGATGTCATAGAGTCCGAGTGCCTTGAGAGCAGCGATCTGAGACTCTGTCTGTCCCTGGCCGTCAACTACGTTGATACCGGAATAGTTGAGCATGTCTCCGTTGTAAACGTCGAAGCAGTGGAGATATGTAAGAGGATCGCCGTAGTCAGGACCCCAGCCAGCGCCGAATACGAGGTCGATGGAGTTGGACTCGCCATCAGGCTGATTGTAGAATGCGGAGTAGTATACAGAGGAGTTTCCTTCAAGATACTGGAGGTCGATAACTACATAGTCACCGATAGCGTCCTGAATGGACTTCTGCATAGCAAGCTGCATGTTCTTCTGGTTTTCAGACTTTGCGTATACAGGAACGTCGAGGTGTACCGGCCAATCGATGTTGGCATCCTTGAGTTCTTCAACAGCCTTTGCGATGAAGACCTTTGCTCTTTCAGGATTGTACCATGCATCCTGTCCGTCGTTGAGGTCAACGTCTGCATATTCCGGAACGAGTTCGTGGACATACTTTGTTACGAGTGCGCCGTATGCTGTTCCGTCAGAAGTTGTTGCGAATGTGTAAGGAACAAGTGTGTTTCTGATAGCGTCATCTGCTCTGTCTTCACCCATTGTGATAGCTTCTACAGCGTGTGCAGAGTATGCTGCATATACAGCACGACGGAAGTTAGCGTTGAGGATGGCAGCCTTTGTGTCAGCCTTCTGCTTGTCTGTCGTCTTGGATGTTGTGGAAACAGAAGAGTCGTTGTAAAGTGCATACATCTGTCTATCCCAGTTGAATGCGCCCCAGTAAGAAGTAGCTGTTGTCATGGACTTGTACTGGTTTTCAGCATAGTTTGCATTAGCATCTTCTACGACTTCAGGAAGAGAACCATTGATTCCTGTGGCTGTAACTTCGCCGTTCTTGAACATGTTGTAGTTCTGAGCGGGATCTTCGCCGTTTGTGTAGGTTACTACAACGTGCTGAACGTGAACGTTCTTCTTGTCATAGTAGTTCGGGTTTGCGTCGAATCTTACTTCCTGTGCAGGAACAAGAGAGGACAGGAGATAGCATCCGTTGTAGAGGATGGAGTCAGCCTGTACTGCGCCGAAGTCAGAACCCTTAGAATTAAGGAATTCTTCGTTGATCGGCCAAAGGATGGAATATGTGGTCATACCATCAAAGTATCCGCAAGGACCTGTGAGTGTGTAAACCAGTGTGTTTCCATCTGCCTTGATTCCTACTGCGTCCCATGTGCCGGTTCCGTCAACATAATCTGCAAGTCCTACGATAAGGTCTTTTACAAGGTTCAGTGTTTCGGACTTTGTGTCGCATGCGTGCTTAAGACCTGTTACGAAGTCCTGAGCTGTAACATCGGCATAAACTTCTCCGGAGTTTGTGGACCATTTTGCGTCGCTACGAATGGTGAATGTCCATTCAGAAGCATCAGCGTTTGCTTCCCACTTTTCAGCCATACCTGCAACGAGCACGCCGTGGTTGTCCTGTGTGAGAAGTCCTTCGATGAAGTTGGAAGTGTAGTCACCGTTGGAGGACTTGTTGTTATATACATAGTCCAGAGTGGTGATGTCGAAGTTCGCGATCATCGAATAAGTGTCGTTCGCTGCGTTCTTCTTGCCGCATGCTGCAAGTCCGAGGACCATGATCAGGGCAAGTGTAAGGCAGAGAACCTTCTTCAGTGTTTTCATAAGAATTTACCTCCTAATGCTTTTTTCAGCATCTTTTTTAGCCTTTAAACACTAAAAATTTATCAAATTGCTTGTTAATCTATCACAGTTCATAGTATTTGTCAACAAATCGAAATAAAAAAATAGAGCCCTTCCAGGCTTGAAAAATCAACTGTTAGAAGCCTCTTTTTACACACCTGCGCACGTTCTCTTCCATATTTATATATATAGCACAACAATAATGCTCTACTTAATACAAAAACTGTCTGCATAATATAAAAAGGATGAATACCCGTGAGATCTGATATATCGGCATTACCTGAATTATTGTTTTCTTCTATATATAATAATATTCGCCTTTTTGCTAACATTCCTATTTTTCATAAGTTTTAGTGATATTTTTCTATAAAAAGAATGAAATAGTGCTTGACATTGTTCGGCTTAACAATTAGAATACGTGCAATACAACAAAAAAATAAAAAATATTTTGTTTGTCAAACACAAAAAGTGTTATCAAGAAAGGAAACGCAATTATGAAAAAGTTTTTAGCGGTAGTAATGGCACTCGCCATGGTATTCAGCTTCGCAGCATGCGGAGGCAAAAAAGGCGGTCACGCTGACAATGAACTCTATGTCGGCGCTATCGGCGCAGCAACAGGTGACTACGCAGTATACGGACTCGCAGTAAAATACGGCGCAGAGATCGCAGTAGATGAGATCAATGCAGCAGGTGGAGTCAACGGAATGAAGATCGTATTCGACTTCCAGGATTCCCAGGGCGATCCCGAAAGCGCAAAGAGCGCATACGGAAAACTCATGGACTGGGGTATGGATATATCCATTGGAACAGTAATGTCCGGCGAAATGGCATCCGTCACAGCAGAATCTGCAAATGACGACATGTTCATGATCAGCCCTTCCGCATCCAACGACACATGCATCAGCGCCAGCAGCAACGCATTCAGAGTCTGCTTCTACGATTCCTTCCAGGGAACAGCAGCAGCTGATTACGTAAAAGCCACCCTCTCCGGAAAGAAAGTCGCAGTATTCTATCAGAGCGATAACGATTACTCCATCGGCCTCTACGATGCATTCAAAGCACAGGCCGCAGTAAACGGCACCGAGATCGTAGCTGAGCAGTCCTTCACATCCGATGAGAAGGATTTCACCACACAGATCAACACTCTTGCTGACTCCAAGGCAGAAGTCGTATTCCTGCCCATCTATGCAGCAGAAGCATCCATGTTCCTCTCTCAGGCTAAGAACGGAACAGACAATGCAGTATTTGCAGAAGGAGTATACTTCTTCGGATGTGACGGTCTCGACGGTATCCTCGAAGTTGTCGACAACGTAAGCACAGCTAACAACGTAGTCATGCTCACACCGTTCGCAGCAAGCAGCACCGATGCAGACGTCGTAAGCTTTGTCGAAGCATACAAGGCAAAGACCGGCGGAACAGTTCCCAACCAGTTCGCAGCTGACGGATACGACGCAGTATACGTCATCAAGGCAGCTCTCGAAGCAATGGGCGTATCCAAGTCTTCCGAAGTATCCGGAGCAAAAGTAGCTGAAGCTATGACAAGCCTCTCCTACTCCGGAGTAACTGGAGATATGACATGGACAGCAGACGGCAACACACAGAAGCTTGCAACAGCAGTCATTTACAATGACGGTGTCGATACCGAATTCGGAAAGTAATTTCCTTATCAGATCAACAAATACTTTTTTCAAACTTTCTTAATACATCAAAAGGATTTCGCTTCGCTGTCCCCTAAAAGACGGCGAAGCGAAAGCTATGTAATCATGACAGTATTTATTCGAACATTAATCAGCGGTCTTAACCTGGGAAGTATCTACGCTCTCATCGCATTGGGATACTCCATGGTTTACGGTATCGCAAGAATGCTAAACTTTGCCCACGGAGACATCATAATGGTAGGAGCCTATTCGGGTATCGTTGCCGTTATGAGCATCGGACTTCCTCCGATCGTAGGCATACTTCTTGGCGTGATAGTCTGCGCCCTGCTGGGTATAACTATCGAAAGGCTTGCATACAAACCTTTAAGACAAGCCCCTTCCCTTTCCATATTAATTACTGCCATAGGCGTGAGTTATCTTCTCCAGAATCTTGCTCTTATAATCTTCGGACCGGAACAGAAGGCATATCCCATGTTCAGCGGAGTCAAGAGCTTTCAGATACTCGGAGCAAAGATAGACGGGATAACCATACTCACCCTTGCCGTAACGGCCTGCATAATGATCGGGCTCAACCTGTTCATCAACAAGACCAAAATAGGCAAAGCCATGAGAGCAGTATCCGAGGATAAGGGAGCGGCAGAACTTATGGGTATAAGCACAGACAGGACCATAACCGTAACATTTGCCATCGGTTCTGCCCTGGCTGCCATCGCAAGCGCATTCTACGGCGCCACATACGTATATATACTTCCGACTACAGGATCCATGCCAGGTATCAAAGCATTCACTGCGGCAGTATTCGGCGGCATAGGCTCGATTCCCGGCGCCATGCTCGGAGGTATAGTTCTCGGTCTCATTGAGCAGTTTGCAAAGCAGTACATCTCTACACTCTGGTCGAACGCTATCGTATTCGGTGTGCTCATCATCGTGCTGCTGGTAAAGCCTACAGGACTCATGGGAAAGACGATACAGGAGAAGGTATAAGATATGAAGAAGAAAAACTACGGAAATCTCTTTATTCTCTTTGCCCTGACCGTCTTTTTTGCCATACTGGGAGGAATGCTGTATACGGGAAACATAGGCAGGCAGTTCACGAACATGCTCATCCCTATTTTCATGTATATAGTCCTCGCCGTATCGCTTAACCTGGTCGTAGGTCTGCTGGGAGAACTCTCTTTAGGACATGCAGGCTTTATGTCTGCCGGTCTTTTCACCGGATGCCTTGTTTCGATAAGGCTCTACGGTCTTGTTTCCGATCCTTTGAGATTCGTCATTTCGATGCTTGTCGGAGGACTGGTAGCGGCTGTTTTCGGACTCATAGTCGGACTACCCACTCTGCGTCTTCGCGGAGACTATCTGGCTATAACCACACTGGCCTGCGGAGAGATAATCAAGACCATAATCACAAATCTGAAAATAACCGGAGGCGCCAGGGGACTTGACACGGGTCACGTATATTCAGGTGCAAAGACCCTCTTCCCCTATGCTGTCGTTCTCGTATACCTGACGGTGATAGTAATGATGCATATCAAGAATTCCGCTCAGGGACGCGCCATAATGGCTATAAGAGACAACCGCATCGCAGCCGAATCCATAGGGATCAACGTTACACATTACAAACTGGCCGTATTCGTCATAGCAGCTTTCTTTGCAGGAGCCGCAGGCGTTCTCTACGGGCACTGCTTCGCTAACGTAAAGGCTGCCAGTTTCGATTACAACGTTTCCATAGAAATACTGGTAATAGTAGTTCTCGGAGGCATGGGCAACATCTTCGGATCGATCGCAGCCGCCGTTATACTCAGGGCCCTTCCCGAAATGCTCAGAGGCTTTGAAAATTACCGCATGCTCATATATGCCATAGTGCTCATCATGGTGATGGTACTTTCCAACAACAAGAAGGTCCAGAGCTTCAGGTACATGGTCACAGGAAAACTGAAGAAAAAACTCCGCGAACGAAAAGCGGCGAAACAAGCTAAGAAAGGAGGGGAAATGAATGGCTAACAAAGTAAAACTGGTGCCGGGCAAATCCCCTAACCTTTTCACTGAAAGAGACGCAGGCAAGATGCCCGTACTGGAATGCATACATCTGGGCATCGATTTCGGCGGTCTTCACGCCGTACAGGATTTCGACGTAGCCATAGGACCTACGGAGATAACAGGTCTCATCGGTCCTAACGGAGCCGGAAAGACAACCATATTCAACCTTCTTACCAAGGTGTACGAAGCAACATCGGGCACTGTGCTCCTCAACGGCATAGACCTTAAAGGTATGACCACTCCTCAGGTCTGCAAGATGGGCATAGGCAGAACGTTCCAGAACATCAGGCTGTTCAACAACATGTCAGTACTTGACAACGTAAAGGCAGCCATGAACCACACCATAGACTACGGTTTCGCAACGGGCATACTCAGGCTTCCTAAATATGCAAGAGAGGAAAAACTGGGAACAGAAAAGGCTATGGAGCTTCTCTCCATATTCGATATGCAGGATGAAGCCGGAGACAGAGCCGGTTCCCTCCCCTACGGCGAACAGAGAAGACTGGAAATAGTCAGAGCTCTTGCAACGGAACCCAAGCTCCTTCTTCTCGACGAGCCTGCCGCAGGAATGAACCCCGCGGAAACCACCGAACTTATGGAGAACATCAGAAAGATCAGAGACCGTTTCGAAATAGCGATATTCCTTATCGAACACGATATGAACCTGGTCATGAACGTCTGCGAAGGTATATGCGTACTCAACTTCGGACAGATCATTGCAAAGGGAACTCCTGAGCAGATCCAGAATAACCCTGAAGTTATCGAAGCGTACCTGGGAAAGAAAAAGGAGAACTGATATGAGCGAACTGTTAAAAGTAGATAATATCAACGTCTATTACGGCAGTATCCATGCCATAAGAAACGTCTCCTTCCACGTAGACGAAGGTGAGATCGTTACGCTCATTGGCGCTAACGGCGCAGGGAAATCCACGACGCTAAATTGCATCGCAGGACTTCTCAAATCCGATACGGGCGACATAGTCTTCAACGGCGAGAGCCTCAGCAAGATCCCCGGATTCAAGATAGTCAACAAGGGACTTTCACTCGTACCCGAAGGAAGACGCATATTCCTTCAGATGACAGTAGAAGAAAACCTTCAGATGGGAGCTTTCTCAAACCCGGAAAACGAGCAGGCAGGTCTTGAAAGAGTATTCGACCTTTTCCCAAGGCTCAAAGAGCGCCGCAGTCAGGTAGCAGGTACGCTTTCCGGTGGAGAACAGCAGATGCTTGCCATGGGAAGAGCGCTCATGTCAAAACCTAAACTGATGATGCTGGACGAACCTTCCATGGGTCTATCCCCTATCCTCGTCGATCAGATATTCGAAATAATAAAGAACCTGAACGATACGGGAACAACAATACTGCTTGTAGAACAGAACGCGGCAGCAGCCCTGGACATAGCAGACAGAGCCTACGTAATGGAAACAAGCCGCATAGTGATGGAAGGCAAAGCATCGGAACTCAAGGAATCAAACCAGATTCAAAAAGCATATCTCGGACAATAAAAGAACAGAACCAGGTCATCCTGGTTCTGCTTTTTTATTCTTTGATCATCTTATCCCAGCAGGCTTCGCACGCAGCCTGTGAACAAAGTTCCCCTTGCGTCTATAAGCTGGCATTCGATACCGGGTATCTTGCTCAATGCTGCAGAAAGCGCTTCATGATATCCGGGCATTTTGTATACGGTGCTTCCTTCAAGAGCTACCTTTACTACTGAACCCTTCGGCTGGCCTTTGAGCAGGCATTTCAGCATCAGCGCGACGTAATGCGCCGCCCTCTTCTGTATAAGGGATACTATCTCTCTGAATTCGTTCCTCTCGGTGCTGTTCAGAAAATCGTAGAGTATGCCTTCTCCTATGAGCAGCTCAGATACGTCTCTCAGCTCGAAATCAGGCATTCTGCGTCCGAAATACTCGTCTGCCGCCAGTTCTATCACTCCTCCGAGATATGCGCCTGATATGAGTTTTTCAGCTACATGCTTGCTGCTTTTCATCTCTTTGCACAGCATTTTGTCAAAGCGTCCGAAAGGCAGACCTTCGTACTGACCGCATTCGCTGTTTATTATCATCTTCTGCTTTCTGTCCGTAAAGCAGATATTGAAGCCTGTTCCCAGTATGATGCCAGCATCCGCGGAAGTGCCCAGCTGGGCCGCTACCGTATCGTTCAGGATAGAGAAGTTCCTCTTTTCGGCAATCCTTTTGTTTATCTCTTCTCCGATGATCTTTCCTTTGGCGTTCTTTATCTTTACTTCCTTGGCAAAGAGGATTATACGCCCGTCTTTGTTATCGAGTATCTCGCAGGGATACGAGAAGCAGAAACCTATATCCTTCGCATCGTACTTTGATATCTCGTAAGCCATGAGATCGAAGAACTTATCGGCGGTGATCTCTTCCTTGATACCGAACATAGGCATTACTACCGGTTCGCTGAACGCTCCGCCGCGGTATTCGGAGAACCTGAGGTTCGTGCCTCCTGCGTCTATAGCCAGGATGCTTTCATCCGGAAGTTCGCTGTCGGTGCTGCGCTGGAAGGTCTGTATCATGCTCACAGTGTCCTTTTCCTTTATATCGCGCAGGAAATCCTTTTCGATGGCTTTGTCATCGAAACATTCCGGCAGCATCTCGTTTTCTTTCAAAAAATCATATACTTTGCTCATCATTCTCGTATCACCGTAACTTCGGCATTTTCTATAGCTGCTTCTATGAGAGTTTCGCAGTCAAGCTTGCTTTCGCTCTCCAGTATCTTGGAAAGCTTGGGCTTTGTTACCGGATGTTTGGGAAGGAACACGGTGCAGCAGTCTTCGAAGGGCTGAATAGACGTCTCGAAAGTTCCTATCTCCCTGGCTATATCGATTATCTGCGTCTTATCCATGGCTATGAGGGGCCTCATGACGGGGATAGACACGGCGTTGTCCGTCACGACTAATGAATCGGAAGTCTGGCTTGCCACCTGCCCCAGGCTCTCGCCTGTGATGAGCATCTGGCATTCATCCTTCTTTGCTATCCTCTCCGCTATATTCATCATAAACCTTCTTACGAGTATCGTAGTCTCTTCCTCGGGACAGTTCATGACTATCGCTTCCTGTATCGGAAGAAGGTTTATACTGGTCATCTTTATCCTTCCGCAGTATGCGGTGAGTATCTTGGCCAGATCCTTGACCTTTTCGAATGCCCTTTCAGACGTATAAGGATAAGAATGGAAATGTACTGCCTCTATATTCATCCCTCTGTGAGCCATAAGGAACGTTGCTACGGGAGAATCGATCCCGCCGGAGAGAAGTACCAGACCCTTTCCGTTGGTGCCAAGAGGAAGCCCTCCGTATGCCATGATCTTTTCTTCGTAAACGTAAGCGTAGTTCCTCCTGACGTTCACCCAGATGAGAGCTTCCGGTTCATGTACGTCTACTTTAAGCACCTTGCACGCTTTTAGTACGCAGGCGCCCACTTCCCTGGCGATCTTTGGAGATTCGACAGGGAAATTCTTGTCCGCTCTTTTGGCCTCTATCTTGAAGGTCTTTACCCCTTTGTTTTCGATCAGGCCCTTCATCATTTCGGAGGCCACGCTGCCTATCTCGTTGATAGTTTCCGTAGCGCTCATACCCTCATAGCAGACTTCTGTCGCAGGGCTTATGGAATCCACGCCGAATACTCTCCCGACTTTTTTGAGCACGGAAGCGCTGTCAGTATCCAGGGATGCTCTTACCAGTATGAGACCTTCTACCCTGTCCACACTTGATATTTTCTCATCCTTTAATGCAGATTTGATCTTTCCGACCAGCATACGCTCGAAATATGATTTGTTATCACCTTTGAGCGCCGTCTCGCCGCATCTGACTAAATATACCTGTTCACCGGTGTTTATCATGATCTTTTTACGGCCTTTCTGAGTCTTCTCTGCATCTTTACGTATTTCTTGAGCTTTTCTACGACCACGTCCATTTCTTCCTTAGTGTTGTCGTATCCGAAGCTGAACCTTACCGCACTTTCGATATATTCTGGTCTGAGTCCCTGTGCGGTGAGCACGTGGCTTCCGCCTTTCTTATGTGAAGAACAGGCAGATCCTGTTGAAACGTATATCTCATCCTGCTCAAGCATATGAAGAAGTACTTCTCCCCTGCAGCCTGTAAAACTGACGTTAAGGACGGAAGGAGCACCGTTTTCAGGGGAATTGATATGTATATCCTCTATCTCTTCGAGAAGCCTCTTTTTGAGGTACTCTTTGACGTCTGGCTTGACCATAGTCATATTCTCCACCGCAGCGCCGAAACCGGCTATTCCGGCCACGTTTTCGGTTCCTGATCTGAAACCGTTTTCCTGGCCTCCGCCCAATATATACGGCGATATGTGAAGATCTTTTCTGACGTATATGGCTCCTATACCCTTGCTGGCATGCACTTTATGTCCGGAAAGGCTGATCATGTCAACGCCAAGCTTTTTGACGTCTATATCAAGTTTTCCATAGGACTGTACGCAGTCCGAATGGAAAATGATATTTGGGTATTTCCTGACTTCTTTGGATATCTCTTCGATAGGGAATATAGCGCCTGTCTCGTTGTTCACGTGCATCACGCTTACGAAAACAGTGTCTTCATTCAGCAGTTTTCTGAACGCATCCATATCCAGATTCCCGTCCGAAAGAACGGGTATATACTGTACGTCAGCGCCTTCGGCTGCGAGCTTTTCGAAGCATCTGAGAACCGCCGGATGCTCCACCGCAGTGGTTATTATCCTGCTCCCCTGCTTTTTTCTCGCGTTCCAGGCTCCGAATATAGCCGTATCGTCGCTCTCGCTTCCGCATGAAGTGAAATATACTTCAGAAGGATCGGCTCCGATGGAATCTGCTATGACTTCCCTTGCATGTTTGACTATTTTTTCTGCATCAAGTCCTATCCTGTAAAGAGAAGAAGGATTTCCGAAGTTGACGGTCAAAGCATCGTTCATAGCTTTGAGGCATGCGTCGCTTGGTTTGGTTGTTGCTGAATTGTCTAAATATATCATTTTCCTTAAAAAACAGCCCGCAAAAAGCGGGCTTTACTATCGATCTACTATTTTGCGTATTCTACAGCTCTTGTTTCTCTTATGACGTTGACCTTTATCTGACCGGGATATTCCAGTTCGCTTTCGATCTTCTTGGAGATATCTCTTGCGAGCATCTGGATCTCTCCGTCCGATACCTGGTCGGGCTTTGCGATTATGCGTATCTCTCTTCCTGCCTGGATGGCGTAAGAAGTATCGACGCCCGGAGTGGTATTTGCGATCTCTTCGAGATTCTGGAGCCTCTTGATATATGTGTCGAGAGTTTCTCTTCTTGCGCCGGGTCTTGCTGCCGACAGCGCGTCTGCTGCCGCCACGAGAACGCCTTCAGCGCAGGTGTACTCGTAATCTCCGTGATGTGAAGCCATACATCCTATGACAGCTTCGCTTTCCTTGTATTTTCTGAGTATCTCGATTCCCAGATCTACGTGAGTTCCCTGCTGCTCGTGGTCTATAGCCTTACCTATATCGTGGAGGAGTCCGGCTCTCTGGGCAAGCCTTACGTCGAAACCGAGTTCTCCGGCCATGAGTCCTGCCAGATGTGCGACTTCCTTAGAGTGGCTGAGCACATTCTGTCCGTAACTCGTTCTGTAACGGAGTCTTCCGAGTATCTTCACGAGCTCCGGATGGAGATTGTTGATCCCCAGTTCGAAGGTAGCGGCTTCGCCCTCTTCTTTTATGATCTTTTCGACTTCTTTTGTAGACTTCTCGACGATCTCTTCGATCCTCGCCGGATGTATCCTTCCGTCTACTATGAGCTTTTCGAGAGAAAGCCTTGCTATTTCTCTTCTTACCGGATCGAAACCGGAAAGGATAACAGCTTCAGGCGTATCGTCGATGATGAGGTCTATTCCCGTTGCCTGCTCTATAGCTCTTATGTTTCTTCCTTCGCGACCTATGATCCTTCCCTTCATCTCATCATTGGGAAGGGGCACTACGGATACCGTAGTCTCTGCTACCGTATCTGCCGCGCAGCGCTGGACTGCCATGGTGATTATTTCTTTGGCATTCCTGTCTGCTTCTTCTTTAGCCTTGCTCTCTATGTCTTTAATCATCATAGACGCTTCTCTTCTTACATCGTGTTCGATGTCTCTGAGAAGCATGGCTTTGGCTTCTTCGGCTGTGCAGCCGGAGATCCTCTCCAGCTCTTCAACCTGCTTTTTCAAAATATCGTCAAGGTTCTTTTCCTTGTCAGTGAGAGACTGCATCTTTCTGTTGATGCCTTCTTCTTTTTTCTCGATATTTTCTAGTTTGCGGTCTATGGATTCCTCTTTCTGGGATATCCTGTTCTCCGCTTTCTTTACATCATCTCTGCGTTCGCGGATCTCTTTTTCCGCGTCCATACGGATCTGATGGGCCTCTTTTCTGGCGTCCGCAAGAGTCTCTTTCATCATGGACTCTGAGCGGTTCTCTGCATCGAGTATTAAATTTTTAGCTTGTGTTTCAGCGCTTCCGACGATCTTTTCCGCCTGGTTCTTGCGCAAAATATATCCAAAAAGTATACCGATAATCAGAGCTACGACGCCAATGAGAACATACTTCAACATTGTTCGTACCTCCGTGAAAATATTTTATTGATGCTAATATATTAAAGTATATTTATACCATCATTTAATGATACTATCAAAAGGGGTATTTCGTCAAACAAAAAGTCGCCTTTCCTAGGCGACTATTCTTGCTGCTATCTCTAAAAATGTTTTTACGCAGTACAGAGACCCTTCCTGCGCCGCCGGGACGCCCCGGTTGTTGCACAGCGATATATCTTCATCAAAGGATATGATCCCCGCGAGAGGTATATCCATAGTCTGTGATATCCATTCCAGGGAAGGTTCGTTCTGAAGAGTCGTTTCCGTTACTTTGTTTATGACGAAGACTCTGTTCCGAAGGCCTTTGCTTTCCAACTTCCGGCTGACGGCATCCGTGTTTCTTATGCATACGAAATCGGGAGTGGTTACCAGAAGCGCTGCATCGGCGTTCTCTGCGGTTATCTCAAGGAATTTTCCTATGTTCACCGGACAGTCAATGATGATGAAATCGAATGCGCTTCTGAGCTTGTCGAACATCTCTTTCATGCTCTGCGAGTTGATGCCGGGAACGTCTTTGCCCTGCGGGCAAGGAAGAAGATAAATATTCTCGTTGCTGTCGCTTCTGATCACGGCTTTTTCCAGAGAACATACACCTCCGATATAGTCTCCGAGATCGAAAAGAACACGGTTTTCCATACCGAGATAAATATCATCGTTCCTAAGTCCGACGTTCATATCACACACCAAAACCCTTGCTCCGGTATTGGCCAGAACAAAAGCCAGGTTGACTGTTAATGTACTTGTACCGCTGCCTCCTTTTCCGGAGGCGACCATTATGATTTTCCTCATTTGTAACATTGATTTTATCAAATGAGAAGTGTGATGAAAAGCCCAAATTTGTTGAAAATTCAATATTTTTCACAAAATACCCTCTTCTTTGAACGAACAGTAAACACCGTCGCCTATGATGATGTGATCCATCACTTTTATCCCAAGTATCCTCCCCGCCGAAACCATATTCTCCGTCACCTCCCTGTCCTCTCTGCTTGGTGTCGGATCTCCGGAAGGATGATTATGTATCAACACTATCGCGCTGGCTCCGGCCCTTATTGCTTCTGCAAAGACTTCTCTTGCGGAAGCCGACGTCCCGGCTATTCCGCCCATGGTAATGTCGGCCGTCTTAATGAGTTCGGTCTTTACGTTGAACATAGCTATCCTGAGGATCTCTTTCTGAAAATTCCTCATATCGCCCAGATATTCTGCAAGCATGGCGGGCTCATCTAAATGTACCCTTTTCTTCGGGGCAAGACATACCCTTTTGCCGAACTCCACAGCAGCTGCAATCCTGCATGAGGTGGCTTCGCCTATGCCTTTTACAGCGCAGTATTCCTGAGCTATGTAATTTGAAAAAGAAGAGATATCATTCTTCTCCGATGCCAGAAGCCTGTATGCCAGGCTCAGGGCTGATTCTTCTTTAGTACCGGAGGAAATAAGTATGGCGAGCAGTTCCGCGTTCGACATTGCAGAAGCTCCGTACTTATACAGCCTTTCTCTTGGTCTTTCGCTTTCCGCAATATCTTTGATCCCCAGGTTTTCAAATGTTGTTTTCATATACAAAAATCCCACCCTTTCCAATATTTACCATTTATTGTAAAGGATGGGATAATATATTTCAATGAGTAAAATTATTTACGCTTTTTTCTTTTCAGCTCTTTCCTCTTTCGTTCCTATGAAACTCTCGAGTACGGGTACCAGTACGAAGGCTACGATACCGCAGGTAAATCCTCCGTTATACAGGCAGAAACCGCCGTGAAGCGCCGGTACGTTCATAACGAGGAGCGCGTGTATGGCTCCTGCTATCACGCCGGGAATAAAGCCGAATTTACCGGTCACGGGAGCAAGTCCGCTTGCGAAGCAAAGACCTACAAGCATTGCCTGTGTCGTCAGCGTCCATGCCTGTGCCTCCACTATACCAAGAGCGAATGCGCCGAAGGGGATGAGCGATGCAAGGAAATATCCTATCATGATCGGAAATACCGTACGGGGCTGAGCGCCCTGCGCAACGAAGGCAAACATGCACATGATAGCGCCCATTGTGGCTCCGGTGAATTTTGCCGGTGTGAAAGCAAGTGCCCCGTCTGCCATGGTGAATCCGTGTACTACATTGTAGTATGCAAGTATGAACAGTCCGTAAAGGCCCATATTTATGAGTGTAGCCGGAACTCCGAAAGCCGAGGTGTAATCCGTTTTGTATCCGTCGCTCTTCCAGAGCTTCTTGTAGTTGGCGAAGCAGTCCTTATCGGTCATAGCCGCAGTAAAAAAGCATGCCCCGAATACGATCAGGAAGAAGATATTGACGAAAGACTTTTCGCCGCTTCCGAGATCGGTGTTCGACGGAATGGCTATACCGGTAGATTTGTACAGAAGGCAAAGTACTACGAAGGCCAGCATACCAGCAGCAGGGCCGGCATTGTAAAGGTCGTATCCTTTGTGGAAATTCGCCGACTGTCCGCATATGGCCGGCATCACGCATGCGGCAACTATTCCGAGCACCAGCGCTCCGAGAAGACCCCATACTGAAAATCCTCTTGCTTCTGCCATCGGATATCTGAAATAGAGATCTCCTGCGAAAGGAGCAAGCGCTGTGGAGAACAGCGCGAAGTTGACTACCGTTCCGTATTTGACTTTCTTTATCAGTGAATATACGAATCCTCCGATAATGAAGGGCCACATGGTAAGGAAGGTCATACCGAAGGTACCGAATCCTACGTTGAGCCAGTATGCCGCTACCGTAAGACCGTTGCACTTGGCTTTGGTGATCTTAAGAAGTCCGCATACGGTAAGTCCTATGACGCCGGTGTTGAGGAATGCTCCGCCCAGTCCGCCGAGTTTGAAATAGTCTCTTGTAAACTGAGATGGGCTTAAGTTGATCCTCAGGAATCCTGGGATCAGGTCCTTGATGTTTCCTGCGCAAAGAGCTGCAACTATGAATGCAGCTGAAAACGCAGTCAGGATCAGCAATATCTGTTTGCTGTTCTTTTCTTCGTTTACGTTACTCATTGTTTTTTCCTTTCTGTGTATTTCAGTTATATGCTGATATTTTAACATTTTGGCATGGCCATACAACCATCAATTTGCAACAAATTGATTCAAGTCATAAAGAAAAACCTCCAATGATGGAGGTCTTGATCTTAACCCTTTTTGAACACCCAGCGTTTCTGTACCTGATAGCTTATGAGGAACAGCAGTCCGTCTATACAAAGCTTCAGAAGAGTCCTTCCGAAACCGATGATACCGGCCTTAGCCGCAAGGCTGAATACGATGGCGCAGAGCAAATATGAAGCCCCGTACTGAAATACCGCTGTAGTGAAATACTTGGCGGCTGATTTTGCCTTGGTTTCATCGCTTCTGAATACCCATTTATAGTTCAGAAGATAGTTCGTGACTGCAGATATGATCCTTGCAATGCCTGTAGTAAGGAAAGTCTGCAGCAATATATTCGCTACGTTCCTGAAAACAGAGTTCAACACGGTGAATACAGTAGCATCCACTACAGTGCCTGCTATGGAGCTGAGTATGTACTTGAAAGGCGTAGCCTTCTTCAGGATAGGTTTATATATCCTGATCGAATCCTTTATTACGTTGAAATGGGATCCGCTGTTGTCGTCACTGTATACGGTCTGTATCTTGATCTCGGAAAAAGGCACGGAATTCTCGCTCATGTACATAAGCATATTGCTTTCGTACTCGTAGCGCTCCCCTTCCACATCAATGAGCTCTTTAAGATATTTTCTTGGGAAACCGCGGAGACCTGTCTGCGCATCGGAGATCTTCATACCGAAAAACGCTTTAAAGACCCATGCTGTGATCTTGTTCCCTATTTTGTTATGGAAAGGCACCTGCTCTTCGTCGAAATCCCTGCAGCCGAATACTATATCATCAGGACATTCTTTCATTTTTTCAGCTATCCTGACTGCATCTTCGGGAGTATGCTGCCCGTCACCGTCTATGGTTATGCAACCCGAAATCTCCGGCATGTTCTCCAGTATGTGGGTGAAAGCCGTTTTCATGGCGCATCCTTTTCCTTTGTTGACTTCGTGCACCAAAAGAATGCAGCCGGGATGATCTTCAAGAGCTTTTCTGAAGGCAGCCTTATGAGCCTCGTCGGAACCGTCATCGACCATGATGACCTTGTCGAAACCGGCGGCAGTCATGCCGTCGACGACCATATTCAGATTTTTGTCCGGATTTAAGGACGGAACTACTATAGCTATATCATTCATATCTTTTCTCTTAAACGACAGAGAGCGCATACCTGCGCTCTCCGTAAAATACTGGTGGACGATACAAGACTCGAACTTGCGACCTCCCGCGTGTGAGGCGGGCGCTCTAACCGGCTGAGCTAACCGTCCGTATACCGGGTATTGCTACCCGGCTATTATATCATCTTTTTGATTAAAGTGCGCACATATAATTGAACGTACGGATGAGCTGGCTGGTGTAGCCGTTCTCATTGTCATACCAGGATGTGATCCTGACTTCGTAGAGTCCGTCTCCCAGGTCGCATACCATAGTCTGGCTTGCGTCGAAGAGCGATCCGAAGGTGCTTCCGACAACGTCTGTGGAAACGATCTGTTCATCCGTATATCCGAAGGAATCGGATGCCGCTGCCTTCATCGCCTCGTTGATGAGTTCAGGTGTAAGAGCCTTGTCGCTTCTTACTACTGCGTCCAGTATAGTGATGGAACCTGCAGGTACGGGAACTCTCATTGCATTTCCGACCAGTTTGCCCTTGAGTTCGGGGATGACGTTGGCTATAGCCTTTGCTGCGCCTGTAGTATTGGGAACGATATTTACAGCGCCTGCTCTTGCTCTTCTGAAGTCGCCCTTGCGGTGCGGTCCGTCAAGTATCATCTGGTCTCCTGTGTACGCGTGAACTGTGGTCATCATACCGGAGAGGATCGTCGTCATTTCATGCAGGACCTTTGTCATAGGTGCGAGGCAGTTGGTCGTGCAGGATGCGCCTGATACGATGGTATCTTCTTTCTTGAGTATTCCTTCGTTTACACCGAATACGATGGTCGGGAGGTCATTGCCTGCCGGAGCGGAAATGAGTACTCTCTTTGCGCCGGCATAAATATGAGCCTGTGCCTTTTCCTTGCTGGTATAGAATCCCGTGCACTCGAGAACTACGTCTATATCGAGTTCCTTCCAGGGGAGTTTGGAAGCGTCTGCTTCCTTATATACTGTGATCTCGTCTCCGTCGATGCAGATGGAGTTCTCACCGGCTTTGATATCATGGCCTTCCCATCTCTTCTGAGCACTGTCGTACTTCAGAAGATATGCGAGCATATCAGGGCTTGTAAGGTCATTGATAGCTACTACATCAAATCTCTTGTCTCCGTGAAGCTGACGGTAAGCAAGTCTTCCGATCCTTCCGAATCCGTTAATTGCAACCTTAATCATTTTTTTTACTTCTCCTTCTTTTATTTATGTTGTACGTCCTGAGTGCAAGCACCACCAGAACAAATAATAAACAAGCTGCGCCAATGCTTATTATAACAATCTTCTTGATTTTATCAAGTCTAGCCTTCTTTTCGGCCTCTTCCCTTCTTATCCTTTCGGCTTCCTGTCTTTCCTCTTCAGCCTTTCTTTCTGCTTCTTTCCTTGCGGCTTCCTCCTCGTCGGCTATCTCCGGATAGGATTTGAGGCCTTCAAAAAGATCGTTCTTGTTAACATCGAGGGACGCGTCGCCGTATATGAGGCCCCAGGAAAGAGGACTGTAGCTCTGGATCTGGCTGGCATACTTTATGCCGTTGGGATCGGAAGCATACTGCTCGTAGGTATTTCCGTAGTACAGCCAATCATAGAACCACCACTGGTGCTGTGATTCATGCTCGGGGAATCCGAACTTCTGAGTGATCTGGAAAGGTGTGAGTCCGTTGAGTTCTGCATACCTTTGATCGATGACCGAAAGTGAGATCTGATTTTCAGGCCACATGTGAAGATAGACCTTTTCAAGGAACGGGAACTCGCTTGAATATTTATCAAGGCAGCGTCTTAAGCCTTCAGCTATGAGCATATGCTGGCCGTGGCCGTATTCGCCGTTGATGTCATGTGTGGCAATAACTTTGGGCTGATATTTTAGGATGGTCTGTCTGAACCATTCCACGACCTCATCCATCCCTATCCCGTCGGACCATGACAGGTTATATAGGGCTTCATCAAGGCTTTCCGCATAATAGTCGAGCCACCCGGACGAATCCAGAGTATTGGTGATACCTACGGCCCAGAGCCCGTTGGTTCTTTCGGCAAATCTTCCCGGTTCATAAAGGTGGTCTGTTCCGTATACCACCTGAACGTTAAGATCCCTTACCTGTGCATAGTAAGGAAGCAGACCTGCAAAGAACAGTTGCTCATCGTCAGCGTGAGTCGAGAAAACAAGAAGATCGGTGCATCCTTCCAGCGGAGAATCCCATTCCTGATAAGCCTGATTCTTGAGCCTTCCGCTCACCGGCAATTCAAAATCATGTTTCTTCGCATAAGAACAGTTGTCGCATACTGTTAGTTTGTAGCCCACGTCTCCGTGTCCCGGTTCTGCAGTGAGTACCTTTTCTGCATGGTTTCCGCAGAAGCAATGCTCTTTGAGTATCTCGCTGTACGTGTAAACTTCGTTGCGATCAAATTCTGACCTGTTATCGTAATATGACACTGGCCAATCCATGATCTCGCCTATGGTAGGCTCGCAGTATGCCCTTCTGTCCTCGTTATCTTCATAGAAGCTTATCTGTCCCGAGATATAGTTGCCGTATATTTCGCCATAGTCATAGTTATCGTATTCGTAATGCATGAAGCATCCCACGAGACCGCCGTTGTGTACGTAGCCGTGGTCTGAATCATATCCGTCTATCCTGACTATACAGTCGGTGATATCTCCGTATCCAAAGGAAAAGATACCGCCCATGAACTGTTCTTCCTTGAACTCCGTGTCATCATCTATACATATAAGGGTCGGTTCTACGGTACATCCTTTTATGATGCACTTCCTTGCAAATCCGAATACACCGCCGCTGCCGAAACAATGTCCTGTAGTCTCTGTAGAGGCAGTTCCATTAAGCACGACGTTCTCCACTGTAGTATCGGAAGCGTAACCAGCAAGAAGCCCGGCGAACATACTCTCGTCACCCTTTAGGGATACTTCTTCACCGAGTATGCGAAGATTCTTTATGACAGCTCCTTCGAGCGCAGTAAAGAAACCGCTGCATACCGCATGGTATTCCTTAATGTTGGCATCGTATACCGTGCGTACGGTATTTGAATATGACTTTACGTTTACGTTAATGATGCAGAAGTCTTTTCCGTCAAGAGTACCGGAGAACTCGAAAGGTTCCCATTCGACGTCTTTCATGTCTATGTTTGCCGTCAGGACGTATGAACCGGAAGGATCCTCCTTCATTTTCAGGAGGTCTTCCGCGGAAGAGATCCTGACAGGCGACCCCTGAGCATATACGGGGACCGCGCCGAGAAGAAGACAAAGAGCAATAACTACTGCTGTGATTTTTTTCATAATATAATTGATCTCCAAAGCAAGATTTTAAGCAAATTTCACTAAATAATCATATCACATTTTCTTTGTTAATGCTAAAATACATTGTTATGTTAAACAAGTTCTTCAACAATATTTCATATTATGTGGCAGCATCTCTTTGCGTGCTCTATCTTGAGATAGTGCTAATGCTCAGGTCGGGATTCGAAGCAGGATCATACATGTTCCTTGGAGTCCTGTTCTGCGCATTCTCTTTTGGCGCCGTTATATGTTTCCTTTCCAGCTTATTTAAAAACCCCAAAGTAAACGGCTGGATATTTTTCGCACTAATAGAACTCGTAACGATCTTTTTCCTAGTAGAATTTTTCTGCAACCAGACCTACAACGTCTTCATGGATCTTAAGGCCATAAGCAGTGGCGCGGGAAACGTTGCGAATGAATATATGGGTATAGTCCTGAGCGTCATAAAGAACGGTATCCTTACCATACTTTTATTTGAAGTACCGTCCATTATAATTCTGGTACTGTGTATCATGAAGAAGATGACCATGACAAGGCATCTTCCTGAAAGCGCACTGCTTTTGGTAATGGCCATAATAATGTTTTTCAGTAGTTCTTCTGCAATGACCCTCAAGCCTTTCGCAAAAGAACAGTATACCTACAACTATATGTTCAGCGAAGCGGTCAAATCTTTCGGGCTTACTCATTCCACGCTGCTTGATATCAAGTATATCAAAACCGGTGTGCCAGAGCCTCCACTTGATACTCCCGATAATACGACGATCATAGACACAGATACTACAGATAGAAACCAGCTCGATTTTGCCTGGGATAACGTGATGGATTCCACCGATGACGCTTCTGTAAAGAGAGTTCTCTCATATATCCAAAGCCAGAAAGGCAGCAACAAGAACGAATACACAGGCTTATTCGAGGGAAAGAATCTCGTGCTTCTGTGTGTGGAAAGCATGAGCAAGGAAATGATCATCGAAGATCTGTACCCTCTCATGTACCGCATGATGACAAAAGGAATAGTTTTCGAAGACTACTATGTACCTTTCTGGGGAGGAAGTACCACCAGCGGTGAAATGGCAGTACTGACCGGTCTTATTCCTATGTATAATACGGAAACAATACAGATGACCATAGGACACGACAATTCATATACCCTCGCTTCCATGCTTTCAGATCAAATGGGTTACTGGACTGCAGCGTATCACAACGGAAATGCTGATTATTACAACAGAGAAGTCACACACCCGGGTCTAGGTTTTTCTAAATTCGACGCAAATAATTCTGACATGTACTACTATCTCAACTATTCTGTCCCGCCCAGCGATGACGAGATGCTGAGATATATAGCTGATGATATCGAAGATGTAAAAGATCCATTCTACCTGTATATCATGACTTACAGTGGACATGGCAATTACAGTTTCGAATGGGGTCAGAATCAAATGGGCTGGAAAAATCATGAACGTCTTGCAGGAACTTATTATTATGACGATCCTATACTCGGAGGATACATCTCCGGAAGCATGGAGCTTGAAATAGGTCTTGAAGAATTCGTGAGAAGACTTGAGGCATCCGGAGAACTAGATGACACAGTTTTCGTCATTACATCTGATCACTACCCGTATTTCCTTCAGGAACCTTTGGCCTGGGGCGGAGAAGACTATACAAAATACCTTTACGGATATCAGTATACTAACAATTTCCAGAGAGACCACAATGCTCTTATCATCTGGAGCCCCTGTCTCGAAGAAGACTATGACGAACCTATAGTAGTCAGCGAACCAGTAACCCAGATAGATATACTACCTACCCTTCTCAATTTGTTCGGAGTGGAGTTCGATTCAAGAGTATATGCCGGCAGAGATGTGTTTTCTGATGAACTCGGTATAGCTATATGGCCAAGTTCAAGCTGGGTCACTTCAAAAGGCCACTATATGATCTCTACAGGAGAATTTACACCAAATGAAGGTGTTGTCATAGATGATGTAGAATCATACGTAAGCAAGATACAGAGTATCGTTACGAATAAAATATTCTTATCCCGTATATTCGTTTCCGGCGATCTCTACAGTTATTTATCACCTTATATTATCACTGAAGGGAATAATATTTCAGTCGAACTTGAAAAAGTGGCTGACGACGATCAGCTATTGGAAATAGTCAAAACTATGGCGATTAAAATTAATAACATAAAAATGACCGAATCTGATTAGGGATTCGGTCTTTTTTGATATGTTTTAAGATATAAAAACTACAACGTTTTAAGGTACCCCATAAAGTTTTCCTTGTTTTCAAGGGCTGTAGTAGTCGGGCGTCCAAGATCTTCTCTTGCACCTATAGAGCATTTTACTTCTATAAGCGACAGCTCTTCGCGTTCCTTAGCAGCCTTCAGTTCTTTATCTAATTCATCGAAATTATTTACTGATACCGCATTTGGATAACCACATGCTTTAGCTATAGCCACTAAATCGATTTTGGATGCTACAGTGGGCATACCTCCTACCGTTTCATGTGCGCCGTTATTAATAACAACATGTATCAGATTTTTAGGCTTATTACTCCCTATGACTGCCATAGATCCCATATGCATAAGGACGGCACCATCACCATCGATGCACCATATTTTCTGATCCTCTTTGTTCAATGCAACGCCTAATGCTATAGACGAACTGTGTCCCATAGAACCGACGGTCAGAAAGTCATATTTGTGACTTTGTCCGTTAGCCACTCTTGTTTCGAACAGTTCTCTGCTCGCCTTACCCGTAGTGCTGACTATTGGATCTTCTCCGCTGACATTGACGATGTGCTGGATTATTTCCTCTCTCAGCATATGATTATCGTTCTTGTATTCCACTTTTGGTGCATCCGTAAGCGCACCTTTGCGGATGACGAAAGCAACATCCTTCCCAGTCTTCAACACATCCCTGAAGCAGTTCATTGCTTCTTCGACTTCTTCGTCTGTAGTTTCCGTGCCTATAATGAAATTAGCTATTCCCATATCATCGAGAAGCTTTACAGTTACCTCTCCCTGATAAATATGCTGTGGCTCATCATGTATTCCGGGTTCGCCCCTCCACCCTACTATGAAAACGACAGGAATTGCATATACCTTATCGTTCAAAAGACTTGCAACAGGATTAATGATATTTCCTTCACCGCTGTTTTGCATGTATACGACAGGCACCTTTCCAGTCGCAAGATGATAACCGGCTGCCAATGCCGTGCAATTTCCTTCGTTTGCTGCGATTATATGATGATGTGGATCTATCCCGTAAGCAGCCATAAGATAATTGCAAAGAGCCTTTAATTGGCTATCAGGTACACCGGTATAAAAATCTGAACCTATGATCTCTACAAGTTTTTGTACATTCATTTCTGTTTGCCTTTCAATATTTCATGATATAACGCATCTATGGTATCGATATCCAGAGCGATTGGATGATTCTTTAGACGGTCAGGATTTACGCTGTTTTTAAGCTCCTCAAACTCTTGATCTGATGCAGCCGGAACTTCGAGTTCCAAACTATCAAATATCCTGCAGAACTTTTTTGCACCGTTTATGCCATCCTTGCAGCCCATTGCCATCCCTATCTCATCAAGAACGGATCTTAAATACTTTTCGCCTCTTTTATCTATACACTCCGATGTATGCTCCGTCATATAGCTGAACAAAACCCTGTCGCAAAGGGCTGCTGCATGACCGTGAGCACAGCCGAAAAGACTAGTGATCTTATAACACATAGCATGTCCTGCAGTGGTCTGCGTTATATTGATAGCTTTACCAGCGATATGGGCTGCTTTCAGCATTCCGGCATTACCTTCTTCGGTATTTGCAAGATATCCTTTCATGTGCCTGAGGATACCTTTTATTGCTTTTTTACTGTACTCTTTGCTCTCTTCAGTACTGTTTACCGACCAGAACGATTCCAATGCGTGAGAAAAAGCATCCATCATAGTAGCTTTTTTCTGATAAAGAGGAAGTGTCTTAAGTACCGACGGATCCATAAGGACTGCCTCAGGAATAAAGCTATCGCTGGTCACACTCTGTTTCTTTCCTTCAAAGTATATGACAGCATAACGAGTAGCTTCGCTTCCGGTACCCGCAGTCGTAGGCATGGCAAGAAAATGGATAGAGTTTGTTTCAATCGGTTTATCAAGCCATTCTCCGCATTCTCCGCTTCCCTGCATCTTAGCATATGCTTTGATGCACTTGGCAACATCCATAGCAGAGCCGCCGCCCACAGCCATTATCGAATCACATCCTCTGTCTCTGAACACCCTGACTCCGTCCATTACGTTCTCGTAAAGCGGATTAGGCTGAAAGTCTTTGAATCGTACAAATTCCGTATTACCTGCTTCCAGTGTATGGAGATGAGAATCGAAGTCATTCATGAAACGGATGGAATCATCGCATACAAGCAGAACTTTCTTTGCGCTAGCTTTCTTCAGCCACTCATCGAATTCTGAGTATCCGTTTTTTGCAGTGATTATTTTTTGCCCCATAATTACTACATTTCCTCAGGAATGAGTCTGATTATGTCATTGAAAGGCATAAGTTCCGCATCGCATTCTTCCGCTCTATGGCAGCGTAGAATCGTTTCGGCAGCCTGCTGCATTGCTGGCACCTCTGCCCTCATCAGCTGGTTCGCATAGATGACTATATTGGCGCCGCGTTCTTTCCATTCTTCTTCTTTTACAGAATTGAAAGAAGTAGGAACTATTACTATAGGTGTGACAGCATCTTTTTCTCTGAACTTTTCTATGAATTCTTCGATTTCGGAAGGATCCTTCTTTCTGCTATGGATCATGATCGCATCGGCTCCCGCGCCGGCAAATGCGAAAGCTCTCTTAAGCGCGTCTTCCATCCCGCGTTCAAGAATAAGGCTTTCTATACGTGCGCAGATCATGAATTCCTGTGTACGCTGTGCCTTTTTGCCTGCGCTTATCTTTGCGCAGAAATTCTCGATGGTGTCCTGAGTCTGAACTACTTCTGTGCCGAAAAGCGAATTCTTTTTAAGACCTGTTTTATCTTCAATGATAACCATGGATACCCCGAGACGTTCCAGAGAACGGACCGTATATACGAAGTGTTCTGTCTTCCCGCCCGTATCTCCGTCGAAGATAATAGGTTTCGTTGTGACTTCGGTTATATCTTCGATAGTACGGAAACGGGATGTCATATCTACGAGCTCGATATCCGGTTTCCCTTTTGCTGTCGAATCGCAGAGACTGGAGATCCACATGGCATCGAACTGACGTGCTCCGCCGTCTTCGTGGACAACAGCATTCTCGACTATGAGTCCTGTAAGACCATCATGAGCTTCCATAGCGGTTATGAGACCCTTCATTTCAAGGACTTTTCTGAGTCTTCCGCGGCGGATATCAGGCATTGCCAGATCTCTTCTTGTCCTTGCTTCAAGATCTTTGTACTTGTCGTCGTTACTGTAAGGATATTCTACGAGTTTACCGCCGTAGGATGCCAAAATGGAAACGACTTCGTCTCTTATCGGTTTCTGGAAACCGGCACACCAGTCATCTCCGTGTACGACTATAGCCGGTTTATATTTTTCAAGATTTTCTCTGTAACTGAGCGTGTTCTGATCCACTACTCTATACACACCGGCTATGTTGGCAAATAACTGCTTTCTTTCTGTTGCCGGTACCAAAGGCATCCGCTTATAACTTGCAACTGCCTCGTCAGAAAGAACGCCGATTATGAGACGGCCAAGTTTTTTTGCCTTGTTTATGATAGATATATGCCCGCCGTGAAGGATGTCAGTGGAGAAGCACATATATACCGTTCTGGATTCGATTTCCTTGAGTTTAGCGCTTACAACTGCCAGATCTTCAGGATTGTCGATTTCGGAACAGAGAAGATTTTCAACATCTAGAGCCTTGATATCTGCTGCTCCGTTCAGTTCATTGAGCGCATTTTCTGCATACACTCCTGTGTTCCCTGCTTCACAGAATTCTACGATCTTTTCAAGCCACTTGTTCCAATCTTTTTTGTATAGCTTGTACAGCGCCTGGGCCTCCATAGCATCGTTGAAGATGTCGACTCCCACAGCCATGACCTTACCATCCTTGACTCTGGCTTTGAAATCCTTGTCGGGAAGCGGCAGTGTTGAAGAGACTGTCATAACGGAAACGTCTGAATCAAGTACTCTGTCCAGTACTTCCGGATCGAAGACAAGATCTCCGTGCATCAGCAGTATATCATCATCAAGATACTCTCTTGCGCAGTAGATACTGTAGATATAGTTAGTTTTGTCGTAGATGGGATTCTTTACGAAAGTAAAATGCAAAGGCAGATCCAGCTCGTTGCAATACTGTACTAAAACACCATCATAGTAACCCGTTGTTATAACCACGTCTTCTATGCCTGCATCAGCCAATAACCTTAGCTGTCTTGATAGTATCGTCTCATGAGCCGATATTTCCGTCATACATTTAGGCTGTTCGCTTGTAAGTACTCCCATACGGGATCCAAGACCTGAATTAAGAATCAATGCTTTCATTATTTATGCCTTTCTCTATATAAACTAAACATCAAAGTTATAACTTGAAACGGGGGAGTGAGGATCTCTCTTCTCCTCCGGAGGTAGCGTCATATAATCGTTATACATATATTTTAAGAATCCATCGTAGTCTTTGGTTCCGTACAGTTTATGCCCTTCAAACTCATATTCTTCTCTTTCGAGGAACCATTCCTTGGGCATTCCGAACTTTTCCCTCAGCGGATGTTTATAATTAAGAACGCCGAAGGACGTAAATAGCAGTACCCTTACCTTATTCGGAGAAGTATTGCTGCTCTTAGATGTGATCCTTTCCAGCCTTTTGTATACATGTTCAACCGGAATGCAGCAAAGAAGCTTATAAAACAGTTTTGAGAGACCTTTTGCAGACACCCTGCCAACTCTGGCATATAGCGTTTTTCTCAACCAGAAACATCTGAAATCCTGAATCATCTGACCAACAGTCGAAAGCGGGATATCGTCCATAGGAAATATATCTATGAACACTCCGGTCTGTCCTTTCATATGTTCTTGACCGACACGTATGAAAGAGGTCCCTACCCGTCTCAGTTTACCGTATTCCCACAGATATTCAGGATCAGTGGAGTGATCTTGGAAGAAGCAGATCTTTGGATCTAATTCATTTGCAACTTTCTTGAATTTCTCATACTCCTCTCTCAGCATCCCTATATCCGCATCGTCGTCCCAAGGTATATATCCTTTATGGCGAACTGCGCCGAGCATGGACCCGCATGTGAGCACGTACTTGATATCGTGCTTACGGCACACCCTGTCAAGTTCGACTATCATATCAAGTTCCAGAAGCTGCATCTTCCTGAAATCTTCAGGAGGCATGATTATTATTCCCATATATTTTCCTCTATATTTCTGTCATATTTTTTCCGGCAATGAAATCTTCCATGATGCCTGCGATGGCGCAGGAAACGTCTTTAGATATGTATCCCGGAAGTCTGTGATCTTCAACTGACTTTGCAAAAGTCACGATCATGTATCTTATACCCTCGCCGTCCAGTTGATAGAAAAACCTCTTGTTATCCTGTGGGTCTTCATACCTGATTTCGAAGTAATCTGTTTTCCACCATGGAGCGGGTACATATATATATCCTTTCGTACCCGTTATGACCATCTCGCCTTCCGATTTGGCTCCTTTTCCAACCTTCACAGATGCCATTCCGTTTTCATATATAAAGTCGATTTTAGTAAAGGCATCGATAGCTTTTTCTTTATCTATAAATCTCGTTACGAAAGACTTGTCTGCATAATCGGTACCGAAAATCTGAAAAATTGGAAGCAATGCTGCAGGCGCCCATCCGCACATACTGCTCCATTTATTAGTTAAATCTGTCCCTTCTTCATTAAGTTTTTCTCTTAAGCTTGTGCTCACATTATCGACGGACACAATCTTGCCTATGCGTCCGCCTTTGGCAAGGAGCATCAATCTCTCATAGGCGGTTGAGTATGCCGTCTTTATGGCATCCATCAAAGTCAGTTTCCGCTCTTCTGCTATGCTGTATAATTCCTCGGCCTCCGACCTTTTAAGAGCAACCGGAGATTCGCAAAGAACGTGTTTGTTCCTGAGCAATGCCTTTTTGACGTCCTCATAGTGTCTTTCGGGATCAGAGACAATGTACACCGCATCTACCATATCCAGCAATTCGTCATACGTGTCTGTATATACCATGTCATCGGAAAACTTTTTTCCTCCGGCGTATACGCCCACAGCGTCGACACCATTAACAAACTTGGTCTCCTGTATGAATTTTTTCTGGAAATCTGTAGTACCTACAACACCGACTTTTAGTTTTCTTTTTTCCGCACGTATCTCAGTGCTTGAAACCCCCTCGGTACGCGGCAGATAAACGACTTTGCAATATTCATTAAGGTAATCGAATTTACCTTCCCAGTCTGAGCCTACGGTAAAAATATCAACGCCGTAACGCTGGATATCGTCTATCTTTTGACCTTCATACTCTTCGATGATGATCTCGTCGGCTAGACCTGTCGCCTTAACACCCGCAATACGCTCCATAAGCGTCTGCTGATTATTGATCTTTCCCCTGGTTTTGTCATAGTCATCTGAAGTGACACCTACTATAAGGTAATCACCGAGAGCCTTTGCTCTTTCCAGAAGACGTATATGCCCGTAATGAAGCAGATCATATGTGCCGTAAGTGATAACTTTAACCATCTTTTATTCTCCGTGTATCCTTAAAGAAGACCTCTTTTCTGCATATCTTTCAGTGCATCTATCAGTGTCGTGTTGTCATCATGACTAAGATGTCCTATATGACCTACCCTGAATATAGTATGTTCCATATCACCGC
>JAFRIQ010000041.1 GCA_017432725.1 Bacillota bacterium | reverse complement strand
TGAAAAGGCCCATGCCGTAGAAGGTCGTTCTTTTCCCGTTTTTCAGATACAGCTCCACCTGCGTGCCGTCAGAGCCTATATATGTGCTCCGAGGACTACTCCGCACTTTGTAGCGAGTTCGCACATTGCCTGATAGTTCTCAGGTGTTGCGCCGTTGAGGATGGGCTTTTCTGCTCCGCAAACTTCGAGAGCTGCTGCAGCTGCGTCAACATCCTTGCAGTCGAGGACGAGGAGTCTTCCCTTGCCCTGAGTCTTCTTGACGAGTTCTACGTATGCATCCTTATCTCCCCTGTATGTGAGATAAAATACTTCTACGTATTCTCTTTCACCGATACGCTCATAGTCTACCTTGAGTGTCTTCTCGAGCTTCTCGTCTACGCAATCCTGGCAGAGGCATACTCCGAAGAGAGGTCTCTGTACGAATGTTGCTTCATGTCTGTAAAGAACAGTTTCTCCGCCGAGTGTGTGCTCGCATTCACCTGCTCCGACCTTTATGGTCTTCATGGGAGGTGCAGTTGCCTCGGAGAGCTGAGCCTTTGCTTCATCGCTCATATAGGGGCATGCAGAAATGTCTGCTGATCCCTGAGCTACTTTCATTGCGAATGCCATGCAGGTCGGGCTGCCGCATTCTTTACAATTCTTCTTAGGTGTGAGTTTAAAGATATCAATTCCTTTAAGTGCCATTGTAAGTGAGCCTCCTTTCCTACATCAACGCGCTAACAAGGTTAGCTATGGTCTTAACTGCTTCGGGGTGTCTCATGAACACAGCATTGGATCCGCCTGTGATGCAGGCTGCTGCTGTGGAAACTTCCATTTCGATACCTCTTTCTTCTCTGTTGCCCCATTCGGGAACGTCTTCTTCAGAAGCTGTGGATTCTTTTACGACCCAGGACTCTCCGCCGACCGGTGTAACGATAGGCATTTGAAGCATTCCGTCGTTCTGGGTAAGAGCTGCTCCGACTACACGGTCGAGAGTAGATGCAACGTATTCATTTCCGTAACCTGCTGCTGCAGAAACTACGTTCTGTACGCAGTTGTCAGCGGAAATACCCATCTGACTGATGAGTACGTTGAGCTGCTTTGCAAGGTTGATGTCTACAGCGGATTCTGCGGACATTTTCTGGCCGTATGCCATAACTGCGGAAGCTGCGATAGTCTTATAGTCTTCCTGTCTTGCGGATACGATGAGGATGTTCTTTCCTGCGCAGAGTTCTGCGACTTTGGAGAAGAGATCCGTATCCTTTTCGATGTTCTTGCATCCCTGAACTGCCAGCGGGCAATCGATAGCGTCTGCTACTTCCTTTGCGATAGCTGCGCATTCCTCGATGGACTTGTTCTGTCCGTTGGGATCTGCACCTTCGAGTGTGAGCACTACGAAGTCTGCGCCGGGCATCTCTGATGCTCTCTTTGCGATTGCTGCCATTCCTTCGCAGCCTGCATAGAACTCTGCGATCCCGGGAACGCTTGCATCGAATCCGTTATCAGTGATCTCAACACCGATAGCTACTTTGTTTTTGATTTCTCCATCGAACGTATACAGGGGGTATACATTCTCGCCACCGATGGTTACTGCCTTTGCACCTGTTCCGAACGTAACTTCGTTCATGGAGCAGTTAAAGACCTGAGGTGTGCGTTTAAAAGCCATTTAAAAATTCCTCCTTCTCTAGCTCGTTTTTATGAACAAAACGATACACGTTAATAATAAACCAATCTGCTTGAAATTACAACAGAAATCAGCGTTTCATTTTGCCACTTATACAGTATATTTGCAAGTTAAAATCCTAAAAAATATAGACATTTGCATTGTGAAAAAAAACAAAAGGGCGTTACCCTGCGGTAACGCCCTTAGCAAAATGCTTATACTTAGTCTATAGGTGTGAAACTGAATCTCTGACGAAGGCCTGATGCGTTTACGTTGATTATGATGTCTCCGTTTTTCAGACGATCTTCTTCGATCTCTATATCCTTGCCGGAGAGATATTCTTCGACGTATTTCTTCGGGTCTTCAGTCTCTATCTCCTCAACGAAAACATCCCTCATCTGATTGTTTGCGCATTCGTTGAAGATCTCCCTTATCATTTCATACTGCATATCATGCACCTATATAGAGCTTGCTGCCCACGAAGTCCATGGATCTGATGACTCCGGGAACCTCGATCTCCTTGCCCATGATATCAGTAAGGATGACCTTGTCTCCGTCTACTTTGACTTCGCTGATGAATTCGCAGATCTTTTCATCCTCTTCTCCGGGGATGAGTTTGTAAGCTGTTGAAAGACACATTTTATTTCTCCTTTTTGAGGGCTTCTAAAGCCGCCTCGAGAAGGGTATCGCCTTCTCTGAATTTATCTACAGCATCGTCCACTAAAAATGCCGCTTCCTTCTCGCCGCTTGCCTCGAGCTTGTGGCAGATCTCGTGGAGCTCCTCTGTGTGAGCCTTGTTGTGCTCAAGCATATAGGTCATCAAAGCGACGGCCTGTTCCTTGCTGTCAAAAGCCGTGATGGCTTCGTGCATATGT
>JAFRIQ010000040.1 GCA_017432725.1 Bacillota bacterium | reverse complement strand
GATTCTTCTTTGTCTTTACTGTAAGATGCTCCATCAGTCTCAGTTGTGTATTTGGACCGAGACCTTTAAACAGTTCCCAGTGATCAAGAGCTACGTTACTGAAGAAAGAAACTGCTTCGCGGTACTTCTCAACTGTTTCGCTTAGGACATGATTAAAATTCTTATCAGTGATCATTGTCTTGTAAGTCGAGTACAATTCCAAAGCAGCTGCCTCCATTCGATGCTCTTTGCCTGTTCTTGATTTCTATGATCATTATATCACTAATAGAACAATTGTTCAAGACTTTCTGCCGCCTAACTCATGACTGAAGTCACGAGAGTGCGGCGACATTTTTTCAAATATAACGCCGCCCGCTTCGGTGGGGTGGTCCATGTACACTACGTCCTTCGCTCTGCTTTTGTACCTGAGTATCTTTAATACTATGAGTATATCTCCTGCGGCAGACGCAGTCATGATGACGCCCATCATCATGGTGTAGAACGAGCCTATCAATATGCCTGCGATCATGGGCAATATTCCCAAAGTGATTAGAGGAAGCATCGCTCCCAGTATGTACTGCCCCTTGCTCAGGGGCTGACTGCAGGTACAGTATGGAGTGAGTGAATCGAGCATAACGCCGAACTCGATATCCTTAAAGCCGTCCTTGGTAAACAGAGCCCAGCCGATCCCGTGTATGAGCTCATGAATCACTATGAGCGCGAGGAAAATGATGATGAGAATTACCGACTCCAGTATGCTGAGCTTTCCGAACGGATCGTCATATTTCAGAACGAACAGCACTATACCTATTACCGCAACGGCCAGCAGAAGAAAGATGGCGAAGACGTTTGCCCACAGTATGCTCACAGTCAGCAAGGTCTTCCTGTAGCCCTGCTCCTCCATTGAAGCCGCGACTTCGTTGAAGCGCTCCAGTCTTATCTGTTCCTTTTCAGTCAGTTTTCTTTCCTTAGCCATAAGATCCTTCCTTTCCTTCACTCAAGGCTTAAGACTACGTCCCCGTTTCCGAGAAGTTCCGCCATTTCTTCCTCCGGGAGATCCACGTGCCCCAGCCTCGTATATGACCAGGAGTTGGATCCGTAGAAGACCACAATCTGGCTGCCAGAATAAAGCACCACGTCGCCGGACTCGGTCGTCATCTGCCTGTCATCCCTTGCGATGCTCTTTCCTATGGAACCTATCTGCTCGAAGCCTCCGTACATCGACATATCTATTTTCAGGGGACAAAGGCTTTTAAGCTCCTCCACGGAAGCGTTTTCCTCCCATATCACCGAGACTTCCCTTTCCCCTATATACATCTTCATTTCCTCATCCTCTTCTGCAGCTGACGCCGGCCCTGAGGGCTGCTTCTCTTCCTCGGAAGTGCTTTCCTTTGCCCCGCAGCCTCCCATGAGAAGCACCACCGCAAGCAAAAGGATCATGCCTTTCAAATAGTTTCTCTTCATTTCAGTGCAGTCCCTGCCTGGAACGCCCTGGCAACCACCTGTCCGAGATCCATATAGGTATGATTACAGGGATCGAATACTATGGGATGGAACTTTTCGGGATCTACTTTGCCGTCAGTAAGTATGCTCTCATCCACCGAAACGTTGACTATGCGCCCGAACAGATGGCAGCTGCTTTCCTCGTAGCTGATGAGCTCGCATTCGATGCAGAGAGGAAGCTCCTCTATGAGGGGCGCATTCACATGATCTGCTTTTCTTAAGGTGAAACCGGATCTCTCCACTTTATCGCTCACTTTATTCGCCGATACTATACCTACATAGTCGCGGGGGACCACGGTCTCTCTCGTTCCGAAACTGACCGTGAAAGCCTTGGTCTTCTGGAGGTTCTTCGTGGTCTTATGGTCTGCAGAAAGGCAGATGAACAGCTCTTCATCGTTGCTCATACCGCCCCATGCCGCGTTCATTATGTCAGCATTTCCGTCCTCGTCATATGTCCCTATGATCTGTACGGGCTGGGGATATACCCATGTCTTGACTCCGAAATCTTTTCTCATCGTTATTTCTCCTGTTCCATATATTATGATTACTGTCTTTTCGTTTAGCATCAGCTGTTCTTTACCGCTGTGAATTCGATCTCCACGAGTCCGCCTTTGGGAAGTGCCGAGACTTCCACGCAGGACCTTGCCGGTTTTGTCTCACCGAAGAAGTCCGCATAGAGCTTGTTAACTATCCCGAAGTTTCCGAGGTCCGTAAGAAACACCGTGGTTTTAACCACGTCCTCTTTTCTAAATCCCGCTTCTTCGAGAACGGACTCCACATTCTTAAGAGACTGAACAGTCTGGGCAGCTATACCCTCAGAGAGCAGACCTGTTTCCGGTATGAGTCCCAGCTGACCCGATGAATAGAGCACGCTTCCGGCCATTATGGCCTGCGAGTAAGGACCTACCGCCGCAGGCGCCTTATCCGTATATATAACTTTAATGGACATTTTCTTCACCCTCCTTTGTATCATTGAATATGAGGTCGCCGTATAGCCAGGCGACTCCGTGCAGTATATCTCCCGCTTCCAGTTTTCCGTCGTACTTCGTGTACAGATGGAAATCGAAGCCGTAGGTATCTATATGGATAAGATGATTGGGATCGTTACCTTCGGCTTCAGGGTCCGTTTCGAAACCGAAGACCTTACCCGTAAAGAGTATCCTGGGATCCTCTTCGGCTGCT
>JAFRIQ010000039.1 GCA_017432725.1 Bacillota bacterium | reverse complement strand
TTTAAGACGCTCTTCGTTTGTCCACTTTCTATTGTTTCCTCCTTTTGGTCTACCCATAGAATCACCTCCTCAAACAAATCATAGCATAAGAAAAAGTAGACATGTTTTTTTACCATGTCTACTTTCATCTTACCAGTTCAGCGCAGGCTCTCTTTTTAAGTTATCTGCAGTATTTCTCCATGGCTTTCAGAAGGTCTCTTACCTGCTCGTCGTTACCGCCTTCCAGGCAGGCATCCACCTGATCTTCTATCATCATTATGCCAGTGGAGTTTATGGCCGATTTGACGGCAGAAAGCTGGATGAGCACGTCGGAAGGATCCCTGTCTTCTTCCACCATGCGCTTTACGTATTCCATATGTCCTACGGCCCTTGCAAGTCTGTTGAGGACCGCTTTTTTCTGTTTGTCGTTCATAGTTTTTTATCTCCCCTTGTTTTCCCTATTCTACCATGTAAAGGGAAAGAAAAAAACCCCCGAGGGGGTTTACCGTTTCCCCGGTGCATGCTAAAATCACAGAGTAAAAAGACAATATATTTCACACAGTGAGGAGATAATATTATGCACGATTTTGCAGGACATGAACACGCACATATGCACGAAGCCATCACGGCATTCGACAGCAAGGAACAGGCTGTAGCTCTGGTAACGTATATGCTTGAGCACAACAAGGCTCACACGGAAGAGCTGCACGAAATATGCCACAAGCTCGAGGCATCCGGCGATAAGGAAGCCGCATTCCTCGTAGACGACGCGGTAGATAAATTCAGAGAGGGAAATACGCTTCTTCAGTCCGCGCTGGAAGCGCTCAAGAAGGAGGCTTAGAACATGTGTCTTTCAACGGCTTACAGACTCGTTCCCGAAGGTGAGGACGAGAAGATCTGCGAATACATAAGCGACATCAAAGTCGACGGTGACAGGATAGTTATGACCGACGTTCTCGGCAAGGAGACTGAAGTCCAGGGCATCATAAAGTCCATGGATTTTGTCGGAAGCAAAGTATACATCGGAGACTGAAATGCAGTACGAGATGATCAGAGAGATCTTCAACAAATGCGCCAACAATCAGATGAGAGACGTGTTCGTTGAGGAGATCGAAACAGACGACCCCAAAAGATACGTGGAAGAGTATCTCGAGGGCAAAGCCGATGAGATAGAAGTAAACGCGCTGAAGAACGGCGACGTCATTGTTGACGTGAATGTATCGGGTCTTAGGCAGCGTTTCAGCTTCACTCCCATCGATTAGTGTGTGCTTACCGAAGAATATGAGGGCGGCGCCCTTTGCGGGCGCTGCCTTTTGTATTTTTTACAATTTTCCTGTGTAAAAAATAGGCATTTTTTTTGCAATTACGGACCCGCTTTAGGTTGTAATTTAATGCCGTTTAGTTTATTATTAACGTGTATCGTTTTGAGTAGAAAACGAACTATAGAAAGAGCTATAGAAGGAGGAAATATTTAATGGCTTTTAAACGTACACCACAGGTCTTCAACTGTTCCATGAACGAAGTCACTTTCGGAACAGGCGCAAAGGCCGTTACCATCGGTGGTGAGAATGTATACCCGCTCTATACATTTGATGGTCCGATCAAAAACAAAGTAGCTATCGGTGTCGAGATCACAGACGACGGTTTCGACGCAAGTGTTCCCGGCATCGCAGAATTCTATGCAGGCTGCGACAGCATCGGAGCTATCGCAAAGAGAGCATCCGAAATGCCCGGAGCAGATTTCGTAGTGCTGACGCTCGAAGGAGCAGATCCCAACGGCAAGAACAAGTCCGTAGACGAGTGCGCAGCGATCGCAAAGGAAGTTGCAGACGCTATCGACTGCCCGCTGGCAGTACAGGGCTGCAAGAACATCGAAAAGGATACGGAACTCTTCTCCAAAGTATCTGAAGTATGCGCAGGAAAGAACATCCTCATCGTATCTGCAAGACAGGAAGACTACAAGACCATCGCTGCATCCGCAGTCATGGCATACGGTCAGAAGATGTCCGCCGAATCCGCGGTAGACATCAACCTTGCAAAGCAGCTGAACGTACTCATCAGCCAGATGGGTATCGCTCCTGAGAACTGCGTACAGAACGTAGGTTCCGCTGCTGCAGGTTACGGCTTTGAATACGTTGCGTCCACACTCGACCGTGTAGTTGGCGCAGCACTTACACAGAACGACGGAATGCTCCAGATGCCCATCGTAACACCGGTAGGCGGAGAATCCTGGGTCGTAAAGGAATCAACAGCTTCCGAAGCTGACGTTCCCGAATGGGGCAACAGAGAAGAAAGAGGTATCGAAATGGAAGTTTCCACGGCAGCAGCCTGCATCATAGGCGGATCCAACGCCGTGTTCATGAGACACCCCGAAGCTGTTAAGACCATATCCAATTTAGTAAATGCATTGATGTAGGAAAGGAGGCTCGTTTACAATGGCACTTAAAGGAATTGACATCTTTAAACTCACACCTAAAAAGAATTGTAAAGAATGCGGCAGCCCGACCTGCATGGCATTCGCAATGAAGGTCGCTCAGGGCGCAGCAGACATCTCAGCCTGCCCCTATATGAGCGATGAAGCAATAGCACAGCTCTCCGAGGCAACAGCACCTCCTATGAAGACCATAAAGGTCGGAGTAGGAGACTGCGAGCACACACTCGGCGGAGAAACAGTGCTTTACAGACATGAAGCAACATTCGTACAGAGACCTCTCTTCGGCGTATGCGCATGCACAGACTGCCCCGCAGACAAACTGGACAAGGCAGCTGCTATCGATTATGAGCGTATAGGCGAAAGAGAATACGTGGAAGTATTCTACCTTACGTACAAAGGCGACAAGGATGCATATCTCGAGCTGGTCAAGAAGGCACTCGGAAAAGGCAGACTCCTCGTCCTCAACTGCAAGGATGCTGACGCAGCTGCAGCAGCTCTCGAGCTTGCAGCAGCAGAAAAGCCCATCCTCAACGGAGCAACTCCTGAGAACTGGCAGGCAATGTGCGAACTCGCAACCAAGTGCGGAGTAGTCCTCGGCGTAAGCGCACCGGACCTCGACGCTCTCTATGACACAGTTGCAGCTCTCGAAGCAGCAGGAAACAAGAACCTGGTACTCGACGTAACAGGCGCCGATGCAAAGGAAACTCTTTCCAACGCAGTTCAGGTAAGACGCGCTGCTCTGAAGAATCAGGACAGAACCTTCGGATATCCCTCCATTGTCAACGTCGCAGCACTTGCAAAGGGAGATCTCCACACTCAAGTAGCTCTCGCTTCTATATTCGTTCTTAAATATGCTTCCATCATCGTAATGGAAGAAATGACATATGCAACAGCACTTCCGCTCTACGGCCTGAGACAGAACATCTTCACAGATCCTCAGAAGCCTATGAGAGTGGAACCGGGCATCTATCCGCTCAACGGAGCAGACGAGAACGCTCCCTGCGCAGTCACCACAGACTTCGCTCTCACATACTTCCTGGTATCCGGTGAGCTGGAGCGCAGCGGCGTGCCTGTCAACCTCCTCATCTCCGACGGCGGCGGATATTCCGTACTTACGTCCTGGGCTGCAGGTAAGTTCTCTGCAGGTTCCATCGACAAGTTCCTCAAGGAGCAGGATATCGAAGGAAAGATCAAGAGCAGAACTCTTATCATCCCCGGTAAGGTAGCCGTGCTCAAGGGCGAACTCGAGGAGAAGCTCCCCGGCTGGGATATCAAGATCTCTCCGAACGAAGCTTCCGGACTCGTCAAGTTCATGAAGGACCTTTAAAGTAAAATTTTCATAATATAAGGAGGCCACTATGGCAAGATTTATCACAATCGGTGAAAGAATTCACTGCATTTCTCCGACCATCAAAAAGGCTATGGAAGAAATGAACCCGGAACCGATACTCAAGAGAGCAAAAGAGCAGATCGCTTGCGGCGCAACCTATCTTGACGTCAACATCGGTCCTGCGGAAAAGAACGGCGAAGAGCTCATGAAGTGGGCAGTACAGCTCATCCAGAGCGAATGCAACAACATTCCTCTCTGCCTCGACACGTCCAACCTGAAGGCTATCGAAGCCGGTATCTCTGTATACAACAGAACGAACGGAAAGCCGATAGTCAACTCAGCTGATGCTGCAGACAGACTGAACCGTATCGACGTTGCAGCTGCCAACGACGCTATCTGCATCGCACTCTGCGCACAGCAGGGTATCCCGTCCAACAACGACGAGCGTATGGAATACTGCCAGATCATGCTCGAAAAGGGCATGGAACTTGGTATGGATCCTTCCGACCTCTGGTTCGATCCTCTGTTCCTCGTTATCAAAGGAAACCAGGACAAGCAGATGGACGTTCTCGATTTCATCAAGCAGCTTTCCGATATGGGATTCAATTCAACAGGCGGACTTTCCAACGTATCAAACATGGCACCCAACGAACTCCGTCCTATCATGGACAGCGTTACAGTAGCTATGGCTATGTACAACGGACTCACCTCTGCTATAGTCAATCCTTGTGACAAGAGACTCATGGAGACCATCAAGACTGCTGACATCATCAAGAACGAGATGATGTACGCTGACTCCTATCTCGAACTCTAATTATGTTATGATGCGGGCTTTTGCCGGTTTTACCGGCAAGCCCGTTTTTTTGAGGATTTTCATCCCCTGTGGGGGATATACAGTTATGAAAGGCGGTAATTTATCATGAGTGTATTAACCGATCTTATCTACGGCGGATCCAATGCAGTAGCAGGACTCACCGAAGGAGCAGTCAACGCCGCTATAGAAAAGTACGGCGCGGACAAGGAAGTCAAGATGCCCGGAACGGCATACTATCTTCCTACGATCTATGCAGCAACGGGCGTAAAGGTCGAGAAACTTGGAGACCTTCCCGCATGCGTAGGAGTTCTCAAATCACTTATAACCAATCAGGAAGATCTGGGACAGGCTCTCAACGCAGGCCTTGCCACGGCAGTAGGCGCAGAGATCCTCGAAGCTCTCAAATACGTTGAGAACGAAGATCCCTATGCAAACGAAAGCGGCATCGGCTTCGTACCCGATCCCATCATCAGATCTCTGGGTGTTCCCCTCGTAACGGGAGATATCCCGGGCGTAGCCGTAGTCCTCGGAAAAGCTGACAACCCCGCTGACGTTGCTGACGTTGTCAGAGAATATCAGGATAAAGGCCTCATGACCTTCATGGTAGGCGACGTTATCGAGCAGGTAGCCGAAAGCGGAGTCAAGATGGGTCTTGAGTACCGTGTCATTCCTCTGGGACATGACGTGACTTCAGTTATCCACGTAGTAACAGTCGCAGTAAGAGCGGCTCTTATCTTCGGAAACCTCGAACCGGGCAACCTGGGCGGACTCCTCGAGTACACCAAGAACCGTGTTCCGGCATTCGTCAACACCTTCGGAGCTATCGACAACGTAGTCGTATCCGCAGGCGCAGGCGCCATCGCTCTGGGATTCCCTGTAGTAGTCGACATCGATCTGGGCGAGAACCAGGTACCGGGCGCTCTTGAAAGCGTAGTCGACCACAAGGAAACAGTGGAGAGATCCCTTGCTCTCAGAAACATCAAAGTAAAAGCAAAAGCTGTACAGCTGCCCGTAGGCTTCGCAGCTGCATTCGAAGGCGAGATCATCAGAAAGAACGACTGCTATGTAGAGTTCGATTCCGATCACAACCCGACCTGCGAGCTTCTCAGAATGGTAGAGGATCCTCACGCGATCGAAGATCACAAGATCTCCATCGACGGATCGGACGTACCGGAGAACGCAACAGAACTCGTCAGAATGCCTCTTGCGACCACCATCAAAGTATATGGCGCAAAGATGCAGCCTGACTTCGAATCCGTAATAGAGAGAAGGATCCACTCCTGGTTCAACTATATCGAGGGTATGTATCATACCGGTCAGAGGAACCTGTTCAGGATCCGTATTTCCAAGGATACCTTCGGAAAGGGCTTAAGACTCAAGGATCTGGGCGAAGTTCTCTACAGCATGATCATGGATGAATTCGGCGAAGTAGTCGACAAGTGCGAAGTCACGTTCATCACCGACAAGGAAAAGGTAGAAAAGTTCCTCGAAGAAGTTGCAATGCCTATTTACGATGCAAGAGACGACAGGCTCGCATCACTGACAGACGAGAGCGTAGACACGTTCTACACCTGCATACTCTGCCAGAGTTTTGCTCCTTCCCACGCCTGCATAGTAACTCCTGAAAGACTCGGTCTCTGCGGAGCAGTTTCCTGGCTCGATGCAAAGGCAGGATATCAGCTCAAACCCACAGGCCCGAACCAGCCGATCAAGAAGGAAAGATGCACCAACGAGAGAACAGGCGCTTACGAGACAGTTAACGAAGCTATAGGCGAAGCTACTCACGGAGCAGTCAACCAGGTAACCCTTTACTCCATCATGGAAGACCCGATGACATCCTGCGGATGCTTCGAGTGCATTTCCGGTATCGAGCCCATGTCCAACGGACTGGTAGTCGTCAACAGAGAGTACAAGGGCATGACGCCTACAGGTATGACCTTCGGCGAACTCGCTTCCATGACAGGCGGCGGAGAGCAGACACCAGGCTTCATGGGTCACGGCAGACACTTCATCTCCTCCAAGAAGTTCGCATATGCTGAAGGCGGTATCGCAAGGATCGTCTGGATGCCTAAGGAACTCAAGGACGACGTAGCCGAGAGACTCAACAAGACCGCAAAGGAAGTTCTGGGAATCGACAACTACACAGATATGATAGCTGACGAGACCATCGCAGAAGATGCTGACGCTCTCATGTCCTTCCTCCAGGAAAAGGGTCACCCAGTACTGAATCTCGAGCCTCTTATGTAGGAAGTGACAATTTCAAAGTCTTTATTGCTTGAAATTGACAATTGCCTAACACGAGTAAATAAGTATAGAATAATCCGTGGGATTTTGTCCCGCGGATTATTTTTTCATTTATCAGGAGTTATTTATGTTCTATACCGTTATATTCAGAGTTGAGGATGGCGGAGATATCAAGTATCACGCGCAGCCCGGAGAAAATATCCTTGAAATAGCGCAGAAGGCGGGCGTAAACATCGACGTGCCCTGCGGAGGAAACGGAACATGCGGAAAGTGCAAGATGCGCATAATGTCCGGATCTGTGAACTACAACAAGGACAACAGCAAACTTTCCGATGAGGATTACGACGATAACTGGCGTCTTGCATGCCAGGCCACGGTTGAAGGAGACGTCATGCTCTGGGTACCGGCGGCAGCTTCCGATTACATCAGCGGAATAGTCACAGCCTCTCTCAGGACTCCGGAAGAACTCAAGAGATACAACGCCATGGTCGACGAGCTCTTTACTCACGACCTCAAAAGAGGAGTCGAAGAGAAGGGTTACGGTATAGCTATAGATATAGGTACCACGACCAACGCAGTAACCATACTCGACCTTGAGACCGGCACCATCGTATCGAGAGGTACGGTCGGAAACGGACAGATCAGATACGGAGCAGACGTCATAAACAGGATCATACAGCAGGGACGTCCCGGCGGAAGGGAAAGACTCCAGCACGCCGTATTGGAAGAGACTCTTATCCCGCTTATCCAGAAAGAGCTTGAAGCAGCGAATATAGATCCCATGACCGTTACAAGGATGGTCATCGCAGGCAACACGACCATGGAGCACCTCCTTGTCAAGGCCAACGGAGACAGCATAAGGCTCATGCCTTTCGAACCGGAATTCCTGGATCACGAGCCGATGAAGGCGTCGGAACTTCGGTTCCCAGTCAATCCCGATGCTAAGGTCATACTCGCTCCCAACGTAGGGTCTTACGTGGGCGGAGATATCACCGCGGGCGTACTTTCCGCGCTTCTATGGGACAGGGAAGAAATGTCCCTTTTCATAGACCTTGGAACCAACGGAGAGCTGGTATTCGGAAACAAGGACTATATGCTCACCTGCGCATGCTCGGCAGGCCCCGCTTTCGAAGGAGGAGACATCTCCTGCGGAATGAGAGCCTCGAGAGGCGCCATCGATTCCTGCGTGATACATAAACAGACCCTGATGCCTCTGGTGACTACCATAAGCAAGGGAAGACCCGCCGGTATGTGCGGTTCTGGACTCATCGACGTCATAGCCGAGCTTTACAAGGTCGGAGCCATTGACGCAAAGGGCAAGTTCATAAGGGAAGACAAGCGTATAAGGGACGACGGATACGGAGACAAGGAATACGTGCTCTTCTACGCCGACGAATCGGCTACGGGACGTGACATCTTCATTTCCGAATCCGATATAGACAACTTCATCAGAGCCAAGGGCGCCATATTCTCGGCCACCAGGACCATGCTCAAATCCGTCGATATGAACGTTCAGGATATAGACAAGATCATCATAGCCGGCGGCATAGGTTCCGGTATCGATATGGAAAACGCCATGCTCATAGGCATGCTTCCGAAGGCTGATCTTTCTAAGTACAGCTACATAGGAAACTCGGCGCTCACCGGCGCCTGCGCCATGCTTATCTCCGACGACGCTACGGAAAAGGTCTTCGATATAGCTCATAATATGACGTATATCGAGCTTTCCACGGAGCCCGGATACATGGATGAATTCTCCGCGGCATGCTTCATTCCGCATACTGATTCCAAGCTGTTCGAATAGTATTGTCTTACAAATTCCAAGGGCCTTCGGGCCCTTTTTTTGTGCACGGTGTACGTTCTTACTTTTCTCCAATATGTTGAAAACCAAAGACATAAGAGATAAAATATACATATGTTGAATAGCCATGGCCGTTTTACGGCCGGCTGGAAAGGAAGTTTTATCTATGAAAAAAGTATTAGCAATCGTTCTTGCTCTCGTTATGGTGCTTTCATTTGCAGCATGCGGCAAGAAGGGATCAAAAGTTGAAAACGTTCCCGAAGGCTGGGAAGATTTTGCAGAACTGATCCAGGCAGCACGTGACGAAGGCGAACTCGTCGTTTACGGCGGATGCGAAGAAGAATATCTTGCAGCAGTATGCGAGAACTTTGAGCAGCTCTTCGGCGTAAAGGTATCCCATCAGAGACTTTCCACTTCCGAGATCCTTGCAAAGGTCCAGGAAGAGAACGGAAACCCCTCTGCTGATGTATCCTTCGGCGGAACAACAGACCCCTACAACGAAATGGTACTCGCAGATCTTCTCGACGCATATGCGGCAAAGAACGCAAGCCATCTCCTCTCCGACAAGTATAAACAGGCTGACGGAAAGTGGTACGGCATCTACACCGGTATGCTGGGATTCTTCTACAACAAGGACGAAGTCGCAAGACTCGGAATCGAAGTTCCCAAGGATTTCGCAGATCTGACAAAGCCCGAATACAAGGGTCTTATCTGGTCCTCCAACTACAACACGGCAGGAACAGCAAAGCTGATCGTAAACACAGCTATCCAGAAGTACGGTCATGACGAGGGTATCAAGTACCTCGTAGATCTTGACAAGAACATCGAAGTCTACACCAAGTCCGGTTCCGGTCCTTCCAAGAACGTAGGCCCGGCAGAGTGCGTGATCGGTATCGGATTCCTTCATGACGGAATCTTCCAGATCGTAGACAACGGATATACGAACATCGGTCTTGTTCTTCCTTCTTCCGGAACGACATGCGAGATCGGAGCAACAGCTATCCTCAAGGGCTGCAAGCACCCCAACGCTGCAAAGCTCTGGGTAGAATATGCTCTTTCTCCTGACTGCGTCAACCTGGCAAAGGAGAACGGTTCCTATCAGTTCCTCGTAATCGACAATGCAGAGCAGCCTCAGGCAGCAAAGGACTACGGTCTTGATCCGAGCCTTGCAATGGATTACGATTTCGAAGATGCTGCAAAGAACAGCAAGACATATATCCAGGAAGTCATGGATGCTATAGCTGCTGCAGGCGGAGACACCGGCGACAACAGATTCCAGACAAAGTAATCACGTTCGTTTGAAAAGGGACGGCGGCTTTAAGCCGCTGCCCCTTGTTTTTTATCACTCCTAAGTGAAAGGAGCCTTTTATGGCCGGTTCTCAAGGAAAATCACTGGACAGAAAGAAGCTGCTGGGCGATCCCATAATGGTCGCTACCATCGTATTGCTCATCACTTTTCTTACTCTGTTCATCCTTTACCCCCTGGCGATACTCCTTGTAGACAGTTTTGTCGGGGACGGTAGTTTCGGAATATCCGTATTCCAAAGAATATTCAGAATAGCCACGTTCAAGACGGCTATAGGCAATACCCTCAAGATAGGTATGGTGGTGGGTATATTGTCCACCATGATAGGATTGCTTTTCGCCTACGTGGAAGTATACGTAAAAATGGGGAAGTTCTCGGGAGGTCTTTTCAAGACCATTTCACTTTTGCCCGTAGTCTCCCCGCCCTTCGTCCTGTCTCTTTCCATGATCATGCTCTTCGGAAAGGCCGGACTCATAACAAGATTTCTTCTGAAGATTTATGACAACAGTGTTTACGGCTACTGGGGCATAGTCATCGTACAGACTCTGACCTTCTTCCCCGTATGCTACATGATGCTGAAAGGTCTTCTCAAAAATATTGATCCCTCCCTGGAAGAAGCGGCGAGGGATATGGGCGCAAGCCGTATGAAGGTATTCACTTCGGTCACGCTGCCCCTTCTTTTGCCGGGACTCGGGAACGCCTTCCTGGTTACGTTCATAGAGAGTATCGCAGACTTTGCGAACCCCATGATCATCGGAGGTTCCTACGACACCCTGGCAACTACCATTTATCTGCAGATAACGGGCGCATATGACAAAGCCGGAGCCGCAGCCATGGCTGTGGTGCTCCTGTGCATAACCATGGGCATGTTCGCCGTTCAGAAATATTATCTGGAAGCAAAGACTTCGGCCACGCTGACGGGCAAGGCGTCGAGAGGCAGGACCCTCATAGAGGACAAGAGCGTAAGACTTCCTCTTACCATACTCTGTTCCATGGTCGCCATGTTCGTAATACTGATGTATATATGCGTGCCCATCGGAGCCTGCTTCCCGACCTGGGGCTTCAAGTTCTTCCCCCTCACGGGCAAGTGGTTCAAGCTCATATTCACAAGGTACAGAGGCTTCAAGGCGTTCAAGGACTCCTTCGTGCTCTCCCTCATCTCGGCGCCTATCACAGCCCTGCTTTCCATGATCATATCCTACCTGGTAGTAAAGAGGAAATTCAGAGGAAAGGGCTTCATAGAACTGGTATCCATGCTGGCTATGGCGGTTCCCGGAACGGTACTCGGCGTAGGATATATAAGAGGATACGCAGGCGGCATATTCCATACCGGTTTCCTTCAGGGACTTTACGGCACAGGCACCATTCTGGTCATAGTATTCATCGTAAGGTCGCTTCCCACAGGTACCAGATCGGGTATTTCAGCCTTAAGGCAGATAGATAAATCCATCGAGGAATCTGCCTACGACATGGGAGCAAACAGCTTCAAGGTGTTCACGACGGTGACTCTGCCCCTCATAAAGGATTCGTTCCTTTCGGGCTTCGTCACATCCTTCGTAAGGAGCATAACCGCTATTTCCGCGGTCATACTCCTGGTAACGCCCAAGTTCCTGCTCATCACGGTACAGATAAACGAGTTCGCGGAGAAAGGCTCCTACGGTATAGCCTGCGCCTTCGCGACCCTGCTCATAATCATAACCTTCGGATCGGTCCTTCTTATGGACTTCATAACCGCAAGACTCGGGACCAGCAAAAAGATAAAGGAGGATCAGTAAAATGGCTAAAGAGAAAAAAGGCGTCCGCCTTGAACATATTTCAAAGATATATCAGGATCCCAAGACGGGTAAGGATTTCTACGCCGTAAAGGATACGGATCTTGTCATAGAACCCGGCAGCTTCGTAACGCTGCTCGGTCCTTCCGGCTGCGGAAAAACCACGACTCTGCGTATGATAGCCGGATTCGAATCTCCCGATGAAGGGGAGATATACCTGGGAGACGAGCCCATAAACGCTCTGACTCCGGATAAGAGAGATACGGCTATGGTATTCCAGTCTTACGCTCTTCTTCCGCATTACAACGTTTTCGACAACGTGGCCTACGGACTCAAGCTCCGCAAAGTTCCCAAAGACGAGATAAAGGAAAGAGTCACCAGGATACTCAAGCTGGTCGAGCTCGAGGGTATGGAAGGCCGTATGACCAACCAGCTCTCCGGAGGTCAGCAGCAGAGAGTCGCCCTCGCAAGAGCTCTTGTCATAGAGCCTTCGGTCCTTCTCTTCGACGAACCTCTGTCGAACCTTGACGCCAAGCTCCGCGTCACCATGCGTACGGAGATCAGGCGCATACAGCAGGAGGTGGGTATCACGGCCATATACGTTACCCACGACCAGTCCGAAGCCATGGCTCTTTCGGACAACATCATAGTCATGAGCAACGGCGTAGTCGAGCAGATGGGAACTCCTCAGGAGATCTACTACCATCCGAAGAACGAGTTCGTAGCCGACTTCATAGGCGAAGCGAACTTCCTTCCCGGAGATTACATCGGCGAAGCCGGAAAGACCATAGTCCTGCGTCCCGAAGCGGCGACTCTTGCCGATAAGGGCGGCCTTAAGTGCAAGGTCGTGCTTTCATGCTTCATGGGTTCCTATCAGAACTACCACGTAATGGTAGACGACCATCTGGTAAAGCTCCAGGAATACAATCCCAAGAACAAAAAGATATACAATGTAGGCGACGAATGCTGTCTGGTATTCGAAAAGGAAAACATTCATTTGCTGTAGGATATGGGCAAATATACCCCTGTTGTTGTATAATCATATATGTCATATTTGCTCCGGTATGGCCAGCCCTTCCGGAGCATAATTTTGAAAAAAGGATAGAAGGATATGGATTGGAAGATACTCGGAATCGAAGAAACCAAAGACAAGGCAGCCATAACCGCTGCGTACAGAGAAAAACTCAAGAGCGTGAATCCGGAAGATAAGCCGGAAGAATTCATGGCTCTCAGAGAAAGCTACGAGGAAGCCCTGAAACTGGCCGACGCTGAGGAAAAGGCGGTCGAGGTCGATAACAGCCCCCTTGGACTCTGGAAACAGGAACTCAAGGAAATATACGAAGATCTCAGCAGAAGATGCGACGTGGAAGAATGGAGGAGACTGATCTCTGAAGATATCTGCGTGGCGATAGATACCAGGGCCGACTGCGAGAAGGCTATGCTGGAATATTTCATGACCTACTATTACGTGCCCCAGAAGGTATGGATCTATCTGGACTCGGAGTTTTCCTTCCTCGACAGGCTCGAGGAGCTCTATGAGCACTATCCCAAGGATTTCATAGATTACATCATAGTCAACGGAGTCAAACTCGGGGAAAGGCTTCCCTACGAGCTTTTCTATCCGGGAAAGAACGGACTCGACAGCGACGAATATATAAAGCTCTTCAACAAGGCATGCCGTACCCCCTGGCAGGAGATGGGCGCCGTATTCGAGGATATTTCAAAACTCTCCGAAGGGCATCCTTACGGCGATTCGCTCAAGCTGCGCTGGCGCATGCATATGGAGGATATAGATCTCTTCGGCGAGATGCAGAAGCTCAGCTCGGAGTATCCGCAGAACGGCTACCTTGTCATGGAGATGGCGGAAGAGTATTACGGAAAAGAACAGTGGGCCCTCTGCGAGGAATGCTGCCGCAAGGCCATCGAGCTCGATGACGACAAGCCTCATGCCAAGAGGCTCCTTTCCTACAGCCTCGCAAAGCAGGAAAGGTTCGAAGACGCCATTAAGATACTCCACGAGATGATGAGCGACGCTGGCGGAGACAGAAAACAGCTCTACGAACTGGCTGAACTCAGAAAAGAGTGGAACACATCCCTCATTGAAAAGTATGAAAAAACGCTTGATGCCGATCCAAGCGACAGCAAGACCCGTCTGGATCTTGCATGGGCTTACCTTCAGAACGACAGGAACGAAGAAGCCGCAAAGATCGCGGAAGGTATAAAGGAAGAGGACCACGACGTATTCGATTACAACAACCTCATGAGCCAGATATATCTGTCCGTAAGGAACGCGGCCGCCGCTCTTCCGTGTCTCGAAAAACTGGTGGCATATCTTAAGGAACTGAAACCCGACGGCACCGCCGAGACAGACAGGCGCATAAAAAGGCTTCAGGAGATGATGGCCAGAAGGGCAGCCTGCCTCTACGAGATGGGCAGGGAAACTGAAGCTCTGGAAGCATACGAAGAAGCGGAAGCTTTCGATCCTACAGACGGCGAGACCCTTACGGAGCTTACTCAGATCTACATGAGAAGAAGGGATTACGAAAAGGCTCTCGAATACAGCAAGAAGCTAATAAAGAACAACCCCGGGTCTGCCCACGGATACATGCTCTGCGGCATATGCAATTTCGAGCTCCATCGCGACAGAGATGCCTTAGATGCCATAGACAGAGCCCTGAACAATGACGGAAGCGATCTTTCGGCCTACGTATACAAACTTCGTATCTTTATCAGGAACGGCGTGTACGAGGATGCTCATGCCCTCATAGACTATCTCCACGACAACGGAGTCAAGGACTTCGCTTCCGTGGAAGCCTGCGAGGCGATGCTCTTCGAATACGAAGGCGGAGACGAGAAGGAAGCTCTGGACAAGTACCTGGCAGTGGCGGAAAAGATAGAGAAGGGCGAGTACGTGGGCTTCGAGACAGAAGTCTACTACCGCATAGCCACCCTTACAGCAGCCGTTGCTGACAAGGAAAACAGGATAGCGAGGAAAGAGATACTGGAATACCTGGAAAAGGGACTCAAGTTCGATCCGGAGGATTCCGCTTCTCTTGATTACAAGGCCTGGCTCCTTAAGAAAGAAGGGGACCTCAAGACTTCTCTCGAGATATATCAGAAGCTCGAGAAACGCAAGAGAAGCAACATGGATGTGGAGAGACAGATAGCGGAGATCTACTATTCCGACCTTGACAGAAAGGCAGCCGACTCCCTGAGATACTACGAGAAGCTTCTTGCGGAAAACGACACTGCGGACAATCACTTCTACGTAGGCATGTGCTATTTCTACATGGACGACTATGAAAATGCCATGAAGCACTTCCTAATAGAACAGCAGATGGAACCGGACGTCCTGGACGGATATTACAGGCTCTCCACAGTCTACGAAGCTCTGGGACGATACGAGGAGGCTCTGGAGCAGTCTCTGAAAGTCATAGACATAATTAAGGACAAGGAAGGAGACCAGTCCAGATATTACACCCATCTCGCCCAGGTATACAGAAGGCTCAGAAGACCCTACGACGCCCTGGAGGCTATAAGGACGGCGCTCGATAAATACGGCTACGCAAGAGCCAACAGAGACATGCACGAGATATGCATGCAGTTCGGACTCTGGGATGAAGCTGAAAAGGTGATGAAGCGCTGGAAGGCTAACAGGAACCAGATAAAGGACTGGGCAGGAAAAGATATCCTGAGGCTCGTCATGAAAGGCGAAAAGCTGAAAGCGAAGCTCTGGTATACAGACAAGTGGGCTGTCATGGATCCTGACGATCACGATATGCTCGAGATCATATTCGGCTCCACCGACCGCAAGGTAACCCAGGAACTGAAGATCACCAAGCGCAAAATAAAGGACGCTATGGACAGAGGAAACGACCTCAGTTACGTCTACGGAAACTACGCCTTCGCCCTGTTCAAGGCAGGAAGGACCGAGGAGGCGAAAGAGAACGCTTCCATAGCCCTGACAGAACTGGAAAAAGAGGCTCTTCCTAACCACCGCTACGCCGCTCTTTACGAGACGAAGAAGGCCAGGAATCTCGCCATAACGGGAAGGATGGAAGAAGCAAGGCATCTGCTTGAAAAGGCAAGGACCCTGCCTCTTTGCGAGAACTGCAAATATCCTTCCTGCAAGGATGCAGATATATTCGAAACGGAGATGGCTCTCATAGAAGGGAAATACAAGACAGCTCTTCAGATGTGCGAAGATTTCCAGAAACAGTGGCCCGACGAATCCGATTTCCTCATTATGAAAAATTATCTTTTATCAAAAGGACTTGACAAATGATCATAGGAATAGATCTTGGAACAACCAACAGCCTTGCTGCCGTGTTCAGAGACGGAGAAGCAGTGATGATCCCCAACAGGCTGGGTGAATATCTCACTCCTTCGGTGGTCAGCATAGACGATGAGGGCACCGTTCTGGTGGGGAAGACCGCCAAGGAATACGCCTACCTTCACCCCCTGCGTTCGGCCAGCGTCTTCAAAAGGAGCATGGGCACGAGCAAGGTATACAACCTCGGTAATCATAAGTTCTCTCCTGAAGAGCTTTCGAGCCTTGTGCTGCGTTCTCTTAAGGAAGACGCGGAGGCTTTCCTGGGATGCGAAGTGGATGAAGCCATAGTCAGCGTTCCGGCATACTTCAACGATTTCCAGAGGAAGGCTACCAAGGAAGCCGGAGAGCTGGCAGGTCTCAAGGTGAGCCGTATCATAAACGAGCCCACCGCGGCGGCCATTGCTCACGGCATCGGGAGTTCTCCCGATCAGGAGAAGTGCCTGGTGTTCGACCTCGGGGGAGGTACTTTCGACGTTTCCATACTGGAATTTTACGATAACGTCATGGAAGTCCACGCAGTAGCGGGAGACAATTTCCTGGGAGGAGAGGACTTCACCCAGGCCCTTGCCGTTGATTTCCTCGAAAAATCCGCCGTAGCGCCGGAAACTCTCGATTACAAGACCATGAACGACGTTCTTAAGGCTGCTGAGACAGCCAAGTGCAGTTTTGCGGAAAAGAACGAGGTCACCCTGAGCTGCACCGTCGACGGAAGCGTAGTCTCCAGAAAATATACCCTTTCCGAATACGAGGAACTTTGCCAGCCGCTGCTCGAACGCCTGAGAAAACCCATAGAAAGAAGCATCAGGGATGCAGGCGTAAGGATAGAGGACATAGACCGCATCATACTGGTGGGCGGAGCTACCAGGCTTCCCATAGTCAAGAATTTCGTGGTTAAGCTCTTCAAGCGTTTCCCCGGAGCTCTTGTGGATCCCGATATGGCTGTAGCCCAGGGAGCGGCTCTGCAGTGCGGAATGAAGGAAAGAAACGAGGAGATAAGGGAAGTGGTCCTTACCGACGTGTGTCCCTTTACCCTGGGCACGGAGGTCACCGTATACAACGGGCTCTTCGACGAGTCAGGGCATTATCTGCCCATCATAGAGAGGAACACGGTCATACCAGTCAGCAGAAGGCAGACTCTCTATACGGTACACGACAATCAGACCAGGGTGGACGTGAAGATACTCCAGGGAGAAAGCAGGATAGCGGGCAACAACGTGCTTCTCGGAAAGATATCCGTTCCCGTACCTCCGGCTCCCAAAGGGCAGGAAGCCATAGAGCTGGTATATACCTACGACGTAAACTCTCTCCTTGAAGTGGAAGTCACTGTACTTTCCTCGGGAGTCAAGAGAAAGATCATAGTGCAGAACGAAGAGCACAAGATCTCCGAAGAAGAAGCTGAAGAGAGGATGAAAAAGCTCGAATACCTGAAGCAGAACCCGAGAGATGAGGAAGCGACCAAGCTTCAGCTCCTCAGGGGTGAGAGGCTCTATGAAGAGGCCTCGGGAGAACTCAGGGAGAGGATAGACAGGGCTATGATGGATTTCGAAAGGGTACTGGAAAGACAGGACCGCAGAGAAATAGAAAAAGCCAGAGAGACCCTGGCCCATTTCTTAGATACCATAGAATACGATATAGTCTGAAAACGAAAACATCAGGCAAGTAAAAAAAGGCTGCAGCTTTAAAGCTGCAGCCTTCGTTTTTGTATCCCTATTTGAAACTGCCGTACATTTTCACGGCTTCATCTATGGTGATCTCACCTTTTCCTACCTGGAACGCGGCAACGCGGATCTGCACCGTCAGCGGATCCTTTATGCCGAGGACTTCCGGAGTCAGAGTGCGCTCGGGAGGTACCTGACCGAAAGGAGCGTAAACAGAATCTAAGGCCAGATCGTTGGTCGGCGTTACGAGGCGCTTTATGGCTGCCATGGCGTTGAGTTCATCGGTGGAAATGAGGAAGCGCATGAATTCGTTTGTCATATCCAGATTGTCGCAGTCCTTGTTGACGGAAAAGCCGATGGAAAGGCTGTCCAAGAAGTAGCCGCCGTCCTCAGTCGCGGGTATGGGAGCGAAGGAGTATTCGAAAGGCGAAGCCGAGAAGGCCTCTGACTGGCTTTCGCGCTTCTTGGTACCGGATACCGTATCGCCGGTGCATGCCATCATGGGAACGTCGCCTTCGAAGAAGCGAAGGATGACCTTGGTGTAGTTGTCTTCGATCTTATCGCATTCAGCAAGATCGTAATATCCGTCGTCATAGAGCTTCTTTACCGCTTCCAGCGCAGGACGCATATATTCTCCCGCGGCGGGATCCATGTTATTGGCAAGCTCGATCGCTTCGGGATTTTCCGCAAGGGTCGCTACGAACATCGGATATGCTACGGTGTTCATCAGACTGCTGGATGATTTCAAGCTGTATCCCATGATGGGGCTTGCGTAACCTTTGCTTTTGAACTCTTCGCACACTGCGAGCAGTTCTGTCCAGGTGGTCGGGATGCTTATGCCTTCCTTTTCGAACAGGTCGTTGTTCACCAGCATGCCATAGGTCCTGGAGAAGACCGGAACCACCATCACGCGGCCCTGATCGTCATGGCTGAGGAGACCGGGGCGTATGCAGTCCAGATCCAGCGCCAGCTTCTTATCTGACAGGTCCTCCATATGACTGTATACGGAAGCGTATTTTTCACTGCCGATCATCCACGCATAGGAGAAGAAGATGTTGGGTCTGTCGCTGCTTTCCAGCACTGTCCCGAGCACGTTGTTGTAGTCATCCAGCTTTACGTAGCGGAGCTGCACGCCTGGATAGAACTCGTTGAATCTGTCGAATTCAGCTTCCAGAGCCTCGAAGTTGTCATAGCTTCCGGCTATGGTGATGCTGCACTCAGTCTTTGTGTCGAGGGCAGGTTTGAACCCGGCTTTATCGTCCTGTTTCTTGCTGCAGGCCGCCATCGAAAGAGCTATGCAAAGAACTAAAGCGATGCAGAGAATCTTTTTCATGATCTTTTTTCCTCCTTGATCCTGCGGATCTCTTTGATAACAAGTTTTATATCTATGGGTTTTGCAATATGTCCGTTCATGCCGGCGTTAAGGCACTCCGTGATATTTTCTGAGAATGCGTCCGCCGTCATGGCGATTATCGGTATGGAAGAAGCCCAGGGGTCTTCAAGTTTGCGTATGGTCCTCGTGGCGTCCAGTCCGTTCATCTCGGGCATCTGTATATCCATGAAGATGAGCGCATAGCTGCCCTCCACAGCCTGCTTCATCTTTTCGACGCAGATACGTCCGTTTTCGGCGCGCTCCGTAGTTATGCCGAACATATCGAGCATGGTCGAGATTATCTCCCAGTTTATGTCGTTGTCTTCCGCTATGAGGATATTAAGTCCTGCCAGGTCGGAGTAGTCGTTCTCGGGTTCCACGGATTTGGATTCGGTACCGAGAAGTTCGTTGATCCTGTCGTAAAGCGTGGAGCGGAACAGGGGCTTGTTTATGAAGCCGTTGGCTCCGGCATCCTTCGCTTTGTCCTCGATGTCTGACCAGTCGTAAGCTGAGGTAAGAAGGATGGGCGTGTCAATGCCCAGGTCGCCTCTGATACGGCGTATGGTTTCCAAGCCGTCGATATCCGCCATCTTCCAGTCGATGATCAGTACGTCGTAGGCGCGTCCTTCCTTTCTGCGTCTTTCGATCATATCTATGGCTTTAAGTCCGCTGTCCGCATGTTCTGCCGTAACGCCGAGAGATTCGAGGGTGTCGACTGCAGTCTCCAGGAGGGTTTCGTCGTCGTCGACTACGAGGACGTCTATGGGATCGAGCATCATATCTTCTCTCTGACGTTCCGCGACGGGAAGATCGAGAGTAACGGTGAAGGTGGTGCCTTTACCCGGCTCGCTCTGGCAGTCTATGGTCCCTTCCATAAGGTCTACCATCTGTTTCGTTATGGCGAGCCCCAGACCTGTTCCCTGTATGGTGTTCACTCGGCTGTCTGTCTGGCGGGAGAAAGCCTGATACATGTTCTCCATGAATTCCGGAGTCATTCCTATGCCCGTATCTGCTACCACATAGCTAAGACGTACGCAGCCGGGTTTTTCGCTTTCTTCCTCGCGCAGGTCGACGCTTACGCGTCCGCCGGGCTCAGTGTATTTAATTGCGTTGGATAATATATTGATATATATCTGGTTCAGCCTGAGCTGGTCGGCATAGAGATATTCTCTTTCTATGCGGCTGGTGTGGATGCTGAAATCGATGTTCTTTTCTTTTACCATGGGCTGGGACAGATTTACCAGATTCTCCACCGTCTCCACTATGGAGAAGGTCTGCGGGCTGAGATTCAGTTTTCCGCTCTCGACCTTGGATATGTCGAGTATATCGTTGATAAGGGTGAGGAGGTGATTGCTTGCGAGGGTGATCTTCCTCAGGTTTTCTCCCACCGCTTCCGTATCGTCCAGGTTCTTTTCCGCAATAGTAGTGAGCCCTATGATAGCGTTCATAGGCGTGCGGATATCGTGAGACATGGTGGAGAGGAAATCGGTCTTTGCCTTGCTCGCCGCGTCCGCTTCTCTCGCAGCCGCCTGAAGCCTTCTGTTGAAGTACAGCATTACCGCCAGATCGAATACGAACAGTATGAGAAGGCCGGCTGAAACGACGCTGATGAGCAGCCAGTTCTCAGTCCTTACGCTCAGGTCCTTCATGGGGAGGAAACACAGAAGCGTCCATCCCTTGGTTTCGGATACCGGGGTATGGGCGAGGATGCATTCCTCTCCGCGGGAATTGAGCATGGTCAGATTCCCTGTGGATGAAGTGACCTTTTCAAAGAGTTCGTTTGCTTCGGCGGGGGTGGTGGAATTGTACGATCTGAAAAATTCGAAGAAACTGGAGTTCTTGAAGGAATGGCCTTTGATTATATAGTCGCCGTCCGAGTCTATGAGGGAAAGCTCGGCGTTCTCGAACTCTTCCTGCGGGAAGATCCATTTCTGCTCGAGCTCCGATATGGGAAGCACGCGAAGCAGTATGGCTTTCCGGAGAGCGCCGGTCTGCTGATCGAGAAGGTCTATATAGTTGCAGAATGCAATGGACTGCTCCCCGTTGACCGGGTTCGTATATGCGCGGGAAATATTGATGGATTCTCCGATATCTCCGATCCAGCTGACGTCATTCAGAAGGCCTATACGCCCATAGGAAACGGAGTAGTCTGAGGCGTCATAGGGCTTGGCCCTGGTGGAGAGACCGGAAAGCGTATCGACGTATACGATGTGCGCCGAAGCTGTGGGAAGCACGTGAGAAATGCGGATGAAGGAAACCGCTTCATCTATGGTCATGTTCTTGCTGTTGATGTACCTTGCCCACACGTCGCATATGCGCTGTTCGCCTTCCAGATAGTTCTCCGTGACGTGTTCCATGACGACTGTGGTATTTTCGAAATGCTCGATCTGCCTTTCGGTCGTCACTCTGTTCTCATAGTTGGAATAGAGGACCACGAAAGTCAGCATAGCGATTATGATGAATACATTGACGATAATGACCCAGGTTTTTTTCATAGTGCTTTAAGCTCCCCCGCATTACGTTTTCAAAACGAGTCGATATTTATGACATGGAAGACATAAATATTCAATATATTATATCATAAGGGAAAGGACTTTTGACCTGTTAAGTTTTGTATGTATTGAGGCGTTTGAACGCAAAAAAGTCCGGTCCCCCGGGGACCGGACAATGATGGTCAAAATACAGGTTTTAGAGCGAGGTCAAAGCGTCTCCCTTTTCAGTCTGAATGCTACGGCTCTCTTAAGGTAATCTATGTATTCCGGATCCTGGCACATGGCTTTTTCCGGGGTGTCCGAAAGTTTCGCCACGGGCCTTCCGTTCACGTACTGGAGCTTTATGACTATATTGAGAGGCTCTTCGCAGGTATCGTTGGAACAGAAGGTGCCTATGCCGAAGGATACCTTTGACTTATCCTTGAAGTACTGGTAGATCTTTTCCGCTTCGTCGAAGTTGAGGCTGTTGGAAAAGAGCAGGGTCTTTGTCTTCGGGTCCGCCCCGTACTTTATATAGTGGGCTATGATCTTCTCTCCCCATTCGTAGGGATCCCCGGAATCGTGGCGTACGCCCGTATAGTTGTTTACCATGGAGTGGTTGAAGTCCATGAGGAAAAGGTCCGTGGTTATGGTGTCTGACAGGGCCGTTCCGTTATCGCCCTTGTATTCATCGTACCAGTCTTCCATGGCGTAGTAGTTGGTGTAGGCCAGGGGTATCCTGTCTATGCCCTGGTACATCTGCACGAATTCGTGAGCGTAGGTACCGATGGGAGTGAGGTCCATTTTCATGGCGTAGTATACGTTCGACGTTCCCACGCACTTGTCCGTATCGAAGCACATCCTTCTGATGACTTCGCCTTCCCATTCCCTGGAGAGCCTTCTTCTGCATCCGAATTCAGCGAATCTGAAGTTGTACGTGCCGTCGTTCAGGGCCTTTATCTTCTTATCGAGCCTTTCTTCCGCTGATCTAAGCAGCGTGCCGTAATCGTACTTCATCCTGAAGTAGACTTCGTTGATTATCTCGAGAAGATATATCTCGAACTGCATGGCGGAGAAGAGCGGGCCTTTGACTATGCAGGAAAGCTTCCCGTCTTCCGAAAGGGAAGTGTGCACGTATTCCCTTATGGGATGCCAGAGCCTTAAAAATTCCACGTAGTCGTCTTTTATGAATCTTATGGAACGGAGATAGTTCAGTTCTTCCTCTTTGAACCTGAGGCTGCAGAGGTGGTCTATCTGGGCGTCTATCTCCTCGACCATCTCGGGGGTGAACACCACGTCCTCGTTCCTGCACTTGAAATAGTATTCTCCTATGAGGTCTGTGTGCTTGTGGAAGATCACCTGGTTCATATTGAATTTGTAAAGGTCAGTATCCAGAAGGGATACGACTATGGGGTCAAGTTTCATTTCTATCTCCTTTTAAATGCTTTCCGTAGCTTTGTTCCTGCTTGCTTTCAGGACTATATCTCTCAGTTCTTCATATCTGGGCCACAGCCTTCTGTCAACGTATCTCTTCCAGGATCTTGAGTCGTCCTCGAGGAAGAATTCCCTCATCTCCGACGCGGAGATGTCTATGGTCTTGGGTATGTAAAGTTCCGATATGTCAAGGCCTTCGACACCGTCGAACCAGTCTCTTCTTCTCTCCTCTTTGCCGGAGATGAGAAGGTCGGGTCTCATGCCGCAGACCTTTTCGGCGTTTTCTATGACGTAATCGCCCCAGTTTCCGTTGTTCCCGACGCCTATGTCGGGAAGGGGATATATCATGACGCTGTCTCCGAACACGGTGGCAAGAAGGTCTTTTCTCAGCTCATAGGAGAAGGGGTTCTTTTCTGTCCCTTCCTCCTGGGAGGATCCTATGAAGATGAGCACTCTGTCGCAGAGGGCCGTAGCCATCCTTATCATGTATTCGTGACCTACGTGAAGGGTCTGGAACCTGCCCACTATGATGCCCAGCCCGTAGGCTTTGGGATCCGCGTCGTATTCCGAAACTTTCAGTCCCGGATCGTAGGAGGGCATGAGCCTGAGTTTGAAAAGGTTCTGCCTGTGGAGCCTGTCTATCTTTTCCTTGTGCTCCTTGTCCTCTATGGCTCCTGTCCTTATATATCTGTCGAGCTCGGCGTAGGTAAAGCCCAGTTTGTCTTCATCGGAAAGACCTGAAAGACCGTCGGAGGGCACCTTTTCTATGAGGCACTCGGGAAGGCCCAAGGTCCTTCCCACGGCCTTTACTTCCGCAACGGTCAGGTGGGAAAGGGGAGAAAAGTCTCCCGCGCTGTCTCCGTACCTTGTGGAGTAGCCGACCCAGTCTTCGGACAGATTGCAGGTGTTTGCTACCCTTCCGTTATGGCTTTGGGATACGGCGTAGAGGGTGGACATCCTGATCCTGGGCGGAAGGTTTATCCTGCTCTGCTCCGAAAGTTCGAAGGGTATGGCCTCTTTGAGCCCCTTCGTGCTGCCCTGGATGTTCACCACGTAGTGCTTTATGCCCAGGTGCTCTACCAGCAGCTTCGCCATGTCTATATCGGACTGCTCTCCGTCGGGCATGAGAACGCCTATGACCCTGTCTTTTCCAAGGGCTTCGGCGCACAGTGCCGCGGTCACTGAACTGTCCTTTCCTCCGGAGATACCGACGACTGCATTGCAGCCTTTTCCGTTCTCCTCGAAGAAGTCTCTTATCCAGGCTACGCATCCGTCCTTTATTTTTTCAGCGTCGAATGACATTTTCTATTCCTCGTTCTCTATTATCATCTGGCAGCATTTCATGGTGGCAAGGGCTGCCCTGTGAGTCTCGGGGCTCACTCCCGCGCAGCACTTCGCATCCACGTATACGTCTGCTTCAGGGAAGTTCGCCTTGATCAGCATTGCGTTGCTGACAACGCAGATGTCGGTGCAAAGGCCGATGACGCAGACTTCGAACTTTTCCTTTCCGCTCATCTTTTCGAGAAGAGGCGGAAGATCCACGCTTCCGAAGGTGCCTTTCTCAAGGAGCATATGCTCCCTTTCAGAAAGGGCCTGTCTTACGTTTTTATCAAGTTCCCATCCTTCGGTCCCCTTTATGCAGTGCTTTACGGGAAGGAAGCGTCCTTCTCTCGTATCCAGGTAGTCTTCTCCGTGGGTATCGAGTGTCGCGATTATATCGCCCTCAAAGCTGCGTATCTTTTCGCATACTGCGGGCACTATGGAGACTGCTTCCTTCGAACCCAGGGCTCCGTCCACGAAATCCTTCTGCATATCGGTGACTATCAAATATCTTTTCATTTCCAATACCTCCTTCGGTGATATTTATCTCTTTTAGCTCCTCGAGTATATCACCGAAAGCACGGACAAAATTTCTCTCGGCGGGAGAAATTTACCAATACTTCACATTTGGGGATATATAATATGGTAAGTACAATAATATAATATTTCAGGGGATATTGATAGTATGGATATGAGTGAAAACGTAAGTGAAAAGAGCAGAAAACAGCAGGAAAGGGAAGAACAGTTCAAAAAAGCCGCTGCAATAGCTGAAGATGCCATAAAAAAGATAGGTTCTCCCATGAATATAGGGAACTATATGCTCAGCGTGGCCGTGGACAGGGAATCTCCCCTGGACGTCCAGGGAGTCATAGAACTCTTCGGAAAAGACGTTCTTGACGAAAAGCTCATGAACACCTTTGACGTGTCGGAGAAGCATCTTAAAAGCATGGTTGACGAAGACGTAAGCATAAAGAGCCTGGACGGCCTGACGCTTAAAGGACATCTGGTGAAGGCCAGCAGGCAAAAGAGGGTAGTCATCGCGTTCCACGGCTGGAGGGGAAGCTGGGCAAGAGACCTGGGCATGACGGCTGATTTCTGGAAGGAGAACGGATGCACCGTGCTCTACGCGGAGCAAAGAGCCCACGGTGGATCCGAAGGGGAATATATAACCTTCGGGGTGCTGGAGCGTTTCGACTGCCTGGGATGGATAGACTGGGCGATCTCGAAGTTCGGCAAGAACGTTCCCATTTACCTGGCCGGAGTTTCCATGGGAGCCGCCACGGTGCTAATGACCTGCGGGCAGAAGCTTCCGCAAAGTGTCAAGGGCTGCATCGCAGACTGCGGATATTCTTCCGTAGACAGGATATGGCATCACGTCGCTTCAGACTGTCTGCATCTCATATATCCCGCGAACACCCTCAGGTCTCTATGCAGGGAAAAGCTCCACTTCGATCCCGTTAAGCATACGACGCTCGAGGCAATGAAGAAAGCTTCCGTGCCCGTACTTTTCATACACGGTGAAGACGACCATTTCGTGCCAATGGAGATGACTCTGGATAATTACGAAGCCTGCGCGTCGGACAAGATGATAATGCTCTCGCCTGGCGCGGAACACGGTCTGAGCTACTACACAGAACCTGAAAGATATCAGGATTACGTCCTGAGATTTTTCGAAAGGTTCCATTAACAGATACAGGACTGACAGGAATGAAAAAAGCTGACGCTTTCGCGTCAGCTTTTCTGTATATGACGTTGCTATCCTTCGAGGAAACTCATCTGCCTTCCGTCGCCGAAAGGAAGATCGAACTCTTCGGGCAGGAATCTCGGGCATACGTTTTCCGTCGTCTGTATAACGGCGGCGGAAAGCCTGGCGCCTATGCTGCAGGCTTCTCCCAGGGTCTTTCCGTAGGTGAGTCCCGCGCATACTCCGGCAAAGAATGCGTCGCCCGCTCCCGTGGTATCCACCACGTCCACTTTGAGAGCCGAGCATTCGCCGTTTTCTCCGGATATCTCCGCGTAGACGGCTCCCTCCGCTCCCATGGTCACGACCATGGAAGGTATGTGGGCCGCTTTTATCTTTTCCAGAAGTATATCTTTCATCTCACCCGGAGTCTTGTCCATATAGTCTTCGGAGAACAGTATGCCGGCTTCTTCGAGGTTGCATACCAGGCAGTCGACGTTCTTGAAGAAATCTCTTCTTTCGATGGCTATGCTCATGTTAGAGATAACGGCATAGACCTTTTTCCCGTATTTTGAAGCATATTCGAAAACGCTTTTCACTATATCCTTGTCGGTATCTATCTCGAGGGAGATGCTGTCGCAGTTTCCGAATATCTCGTCGCCTTTTTCATTTATGATATCGAGAATAGGGGTGAAATCGGGACGCTTGGAGATGGATGCCACCACGTCTCCCGAATTGTCGAAGACAGCCAGCCAAATGCCCATGCCGTCTTTCACCTTTCTCATGTATCCGGTGTTCACCTTGTGCTTTCCCAGCTGGTAAAGGACGTCTTCTCCGGTGCCGTCGTTGTCGACGAGGCTCAGAAAAGTCGGCCTGAGTTCCATGTTGGCCAGATCTTCGACTATGTTTCTCGACACACCGCCGTGAACTGTCTTCACCTCGCCCATGTTCCTTCCGTCGGGGTTGTAATTGCTTAAGGGATATCCCTTGATATCCACGAATACGGGGCCTATGACTACTATGCCGTTCTTGCTCATTTTCTGTACTTCTTTCTGTTGCCTATATATGTCCATTGTAATACAAAAATGACTTTTGTGCACATAAGCAGGATGGACATGGGAAATAAATGTTGATATATCGAAGAGCGTCGCATTACCCTTGGTAAACGGCAGGCGGTTTGGCTCTGAAAGGAGGAGCCTATGCGGATTACTTTGCATGTATTGGGATTTACCGTTACAATCATCGTAAAAAAGCAGAACCGCCACTCTGGACAGTGACGGTTCTAAGTTGAAAAAACTTTAAACTGTATACTGAGCCAAACCGTTTGTCGCGGCGCTCACTTACATTATATCCTTCACTTTCTGAAAGTCAACAATTACCAAATCCATGTGTGATAGTCAGGTGATAATGTCAGTATGTTTTGTTGGGATATTCATATTAACCCACAGCATCTTTCATATAACTCGCCGATGCTTTCCATAGGAAAAACAAATCCGAACGCGGTCCTGAAGAAGACTGGGTTCGGATAGGTTTTACTTGGTAGTGCCTAGGGGAGTCGAACCCCTGATTCCAGCGTGAGAGGCTAGCGTCTTGACCACTTGACCAAGGCACCGTATTCTTTTCTTTCCGCTTATTGCGGAACATTTGAATTATACATACTTTTCTTATCCTTGTCCATCTTTTTTTCTTCTGCCAAGAATTTTTGTATTTAATGTAAGTTAAGTCCTTTTTCCCTGTATTGTTTTTTGGTATAATTACTCGGTTGAACGATTACAGAGGATAAATTATGGATCATAAAGAACTGGCTGAACTTTTGTTCCCGGAAATAACAAAAACTATAGAGGACCTGGAGAGGGAATATCCCGAAAGAGATCTTCCCGAAGGCGCCAGGGTCACGAGGCTTGCTCCCAGCCCCACGGGTTTCATACACCTTGGGAATCTCTACGGAGCCATGGCCGACGAGAGGATGGCCCATCAGTCCGAAGGAGTGTGCTTCTTAAGAGTGGAAGACACCGACGAAAAGAGAGAAGTCAAGGGAGCTATCCCGGTGCTTCTCGACACCCTTTCATATTTCGGCATAAACTTCGACGAAGGCGGCTGCAAGGCGGGAACGCCCGGAAGCAGGCCCTCGGGAGTGGATCCCGAAGGAGCCGAGACCGGAAATTATGGTCCCTACTGGCAGAGCGCCAGAGGCGATATATACAAGACCTGCATCAAGTACCTGGTAGAGAAAGGTATGGCCTATCCCTGCTTCATGACAGAGGAAGAGATAGACGCCGTGAGAAAAGAGCAGGAAGCAAGCAAGATAAATCCCGGCATATACGGCAAATATGCTAAGGACCGCAACCTGAACCTGGAAGAGATAAAGGACAGGATCGCCAAGGGCATGCCTTACGTCATAAGGTTCAGAAGCCCCGGAGACGAGAGCAGATACTTCACCTGCTTCGACGAGATCAGGGGAGATATATCCATGCCCGAGAACGTCCAGGACGTGGTCATACTTAAAAAGAACGACCTTCCCACCTATCACTTCGCCCACGTGGTTGACGATCACTTCATGCGCACCACCCACGTGGTGAGAGGAGAGGAGTGGATGGCGTCGCTGCCTATCCACGTGCAGCTTTTCGAAGCCATGGGATGGGAACATCCGGTGTACGTACACACTACCAGCCTCATGAAGATAGACGAAGAGACCGGACAGAAGAGGAAGCTTTCCAAGAGAAAGGATCCGGAACTTGGTCTTTCATATTACAAGGAACTGGGATATTTCCCGGAAGCGGTGAGAGAGTATCTTCTCACCATACTGTGCTCGGATTTCGAGGAGTGGAGGATAGCAAACCCCTACGCCGATTACAACGAGTTCAGGTTCTCGGCTGAGAAGATGTCCGACTCGGGCACGCTCTTCGATACAAACAAGCTCAACGACGTATCGAAAGACGTCCTGGCCAGAAAATCGGCTGCGGAGATATATGATTTCATGCTGGGCTGGGCAAAGGAATTCCAGCCGGAAAAAGCCGCTCTCATCGAAGGAAACAAGGAAATGCTCCTGAAGGTCTTCGACATAGACAGAGGCGGAGAAAAACCCAGGAAAGACCTCATATACGCAAAGCAAATATTCGAGTTCGTGAAATACTTCTTCGACGAGTATTTCGTATATGAATCGGAATGGCCCGCAGAGGTGTCTCCTGAGGACAGAAAACTCATACTTGAGAAATACCTTGAGACCTACGACCCCGCGGACGACAATCCCGCATGGTTCGAAAAGGTCAGGACCATCACAGCCGATATGGGTTATGCGGTCAAACCGAAGGATCACAAAAAGAACCCTGAAATGTACAAAGGCCACGTGGGTCACGTATCCGGAGTCATAAGGATAGCGATCACGGGAAGAGCCAACAGCCCGGACCTGTGGACCATACAGCAGATACTGGGAAAAGACAGAGTAGTAGAGAGGATAAGAAGAGCAGAGGAGGCTTAAAAGAAGCTTCCGGGGTTTTGGAAAGATGGAACTTAAAGATTTCAAACACATTCATTTCATAGGTATAGGCGGCATAGGCGTTTCAGCCATTGCCGAGATAGTGAAGAGCAGAGGAGTGGAAGCTTCCGGCTCTGACATGAAGGCCAGCGAGGTCACCGAGAACCTGGAAAAACAGGGCATCAAGGTATATATAGGGCACAGCGCAGAGCATATACAGGGAGCCGATCTTGTCGTGTATTCCACGGCGGTATCACTGGAGAATCCGGAGATAGTAGCGGCGAAGGAAGCCGGCATCCCCGTAATGACCAGATCCCAGGCTCTTGGGCTCATGATGACAGAGTATCCGGTGTCCGTTGCAGTATCCGGTACCCACGGAAAGACGACCACAACTTCCATGGTATCTCTGATACTCGAAAAGGCCGGCATGGATCCCACGGTGCTCGTGGGAGGCATACTCAACGAATTCCAGAGCAACGCAAGGATAGGAAAGTCCGACAGGCTCGTTACCGAGGCCTGCGAATACATGGACAGTTTTCTTGACCTTAAGCCTCTGGTCGAGATCATACTGAATATAGATTCCGATCATCTTGACTATTTCAAGGATATAGACCACATAACTAAGTCTTTCTCGGTTTTCAAGGACAATCTTAAGGAAGGCGGTTTTATCGTGGCATACGACTCCAACCCCTTCGTCAAGTCCGTCACCGACAACTGCGGAAAGAGAGTCGTGACCTTCGGTTTCAACGAGACCAGCGACTATTATGCAAAGAACATCACCTTCAACGAGGAAGGCCATCCGAGCTACGACCTATATACCAGGAACGGCTACGAAAGAAGGATAGAACTGGGCGTTCCCGGAGAGCATAACGTAGCCAACTCTCTTGCAGCCATAGCGGCCTGCGTGAATCTGGGCGTGGATATGGATTCCATAGAAGAGACTCTGGAAGCCTTCAGAGGCACCCAGAGAAGGTTCGATATAATCGGAAAGACGGAGAACGGATGCACCGTAGTCGACGACTACGCTCACCATCCTACTGAGATCAAAGCTACCCTTGCGGCGGCTCAGCATTTCACCCACAAGACGGTGTGGTGCCTCTTCCAGCCCCATACCTATACCAGGACCCTGGCTCTAATGGATGAATTCTCTGATTCATTCGGCGATGCGGACAAGGTGGTCTTCGCCGAGATATACGCAGCCAGGGAAAAGAACATATACAAACTGTCCTCCAAAACACTTATGGAAAAGGTAAAGGAGAGACATCCGGACAAGGACGCCTTCTTCTTCGACAGTTTCGAAAAGATCGCGGATTTCGTCAGAAACAATGCGTCCGAAGGCGATATGATCATCACCATGGGCGCAGGAGATATATATAAAGTCGGAGAAATGATTCTCGGTATTGACAGATGAAACGCACTGAAAGAGCCTGTATCATAACGCAGCTTCTGAGCGAACACCCCAACAGGGATTTCTCGCTGGGCTATTTCGCTGAAAAACTGGGCTGCGCAAAATCAAGTATTTCCGAAGACCTTAAGCTGGTAAGGAGCGCGGTGGACGCCGCGGGTCTTGGCTACGTGGAGACTACCTCGGGAAGCAAGGGCGGCGTGAGATTCGTGCCCTACATAACGAAGGAAGAATCGGTAGCCGGGCTCGAGAAGATGAAAGCCATGCTCGAGGATCCGTCGAGAAACGTGGGCGGAGACTATATCTACACCACGGATCTTCTCTTCGATCCGGAGATAGGCCAGAGCTGCGCCATGCAGTTTGCAAAGCACTTCGCAGCTTCCGAAGCGGACATAGTGGTGACCATTGAGACGAGGGGCATAGGAGTGGCCATGCTCACGGCAAGGCTCCTCAATATACCTCTGGTAGTCATAAGGAGAGAGGCTAGAGTTTCCGAAGGATCCACCATTTCCATCAACTACTATTCAGGCAGCTCTGACAGGATACAGAAGATGAGCCTTTCCAAGAGAGCCATAAAGCCCGGTTCAAAGGCCATAATCATAGACGACTTCATGCGCAACGGAGGGACCCTCAAAGGCATAGAGGATATGCTGGGAGAGTTCGACACCAAGGTGGTGGGCTTCGGTGCGGTCATAGTCGTAGAAGGCAACAAGGGAAAGAAGATAGGGAATTTCTTCCCCATCATCATGCTTACCGACACGGAAGATGGTTACAGGGTTGCCGTAAACCCTGATATCATATAGAAAGTTGAAAGGAAGATAAACAAAAAATGGGAGCTTTTTATTCTGAATTCAAAGTCTTTGCAGGCAACGGAAATCCGGAACTGGCAAAAGAGATCTGTGACTGCCTCGGAGTGGAACTTGGTAAAGCAGACGTAAAGAAATTCTCAGACGGAGAGATCGCGATCAATATCCACGAGTCCGTAAGAGGAAAGGACTGCTACATAGTGCAGAGCACCTGCGACCCGGTAAACGACAACCTCATGGAACTGTGCATCATGATCGACGCCATGAAGAGAGCCAGCGCGGGCAGGATCAACGCTGTTATCCCGTATTACGGATATGCCCGCCAGGACAGGACCGCAAGACCCAGAGATCCTATCACAGCAAAACTGGTCGCTGAGATACTTCAGGCAGCAGGCGCTGAGAGAGTCATCACCATGGATCTTCACGCGGCGCAGATACAGGGATTCTTCGATATCCCCGTAGACCATCTCCAGGGCAATCCTCTGATGGTAAAATATTATCAGGAAGAGCTTAAGAACAAGGATCTCGACCTGGTAGTCGTATCTCCAGACCACGGCAGCGTGGGAAGGGCAAGAAACCTTGCAGAGCCTCTTGGCTGCCCGATCGCCATCATAGACAAGCGCCGTCCGAGACCCAACGTATCCGAGATCATGAATATCATAGGTGATATCGAAGGGAAAGACTGCATACTGGTGGACGATATGGTAGATACGGCAGGAACCATCTGCAACGCTGCGAATGCCATAAAGGAACGCGGTGCCAAGAGCGTGAGGGCTATAGCGACTCACGGCGTGCTCTCAGGTCCGGCTATCGACAGGATCAGAGATTCCGCCATAGACGAGATGGTATTCCTTAATACTATCACTCTCCACGAAGACAAAATGCTCCCGAAATTCAAGACTCTTTCAGTAGCTCCTCTCTTCGCTCAGGCGATCAGCAGAGTCTACAACAATCAGCCGTTATCAGAACTTTTTGAGTAATATATGCGGCACCGGTCATCCGGTGCCCTTTTTGGAAGATGAAGATCATATGCGGGCTCGGTAATCCCGGAAGACAATACGAAACGACTCACCACAACATGGGTTTCCTTACGGTCGATGAGATCGCAGGGCGTCTTGGCGTTGCCGTGAATAAGCTGAAATTCAAAGCTCTCATGGGCGAGATCAATCTTTTCGGAGAGAAGATCATCCTGGTGAAGCCCCAGACCTTCATGAACAATTCCGGAGAAGCCGTCAGGGAAGTCATGAACTTCTACAAAGCGGATCCGAAGGACCTCTTCGTTATATACGACGACATAGATATAAAATCGGGATCCATCAGGGTCAGGGCCTCGGGAAGTTCCGGCAGCCACAACGGCATGAAATCCGTCATCTACCAGCTGCAGTCCGATGCCTTCCCCAGGTGCAGGATAGGCATAGGCGGAGAAAAGGACACGCCCATAGTAAACTACGTGCTTTCCCAGGTCAGCGACCAGGAAGCTCCTCTGCTGCAGTCGGCCATATCGAAAGCGGCGGACGCCGCCATAGTATGGGCTCAGTACGGCATAAAGGCGGCGATGGATTTCGCCAATGTCAGCGACGAGACCAGGAAGAAGTCTGCTGAGAAGAAGGAAAAGGTCATAAGGACCGAAAGACTGATCATAAGGCCTATGAACCCAAGAGAGATCGAAAAGCTTTCGGAAGAGACTACCGACGAAGGGCTGAAAGAAATATGCCTGGAGAGGATCTCAGGGGAAAAGGGCGGCGACTACGGAATGTGGAGCCTGCGTCTTTCGGAAGGCGGAAAAAACGCTGGTACGGCATATCTGGACGGAGATAAAAAGCTGCGCTGCGTCATACTTCCGGAATACGCTTTCGAAAGTTTCGAAAGAGAAGTGCTCAAAGCCTTCGAGAAAAAATAGCATCAAAAAACTGCTCCGATAAGGAGCAGTTTTTTATTGCCTTTATCAGCCCGGAGGCCACTTCATGGCTCTCTTGCCGAGAAGATGGAAGTGGAGATGATGTACGCTCTGGCCTCCGTCTTCACCTGTGTTTATTACCACTCGGTATCCGTTTTCAAGACCCAGGTCCGCAGCTATGTCCTTTATCTTCAGAAGGATGTGGGACAGAATTTCAGCATCCTCTTCCTTCGCTTCGTCCAGTGACCCTATATGTTTCTTCGGTACTATCAGCACGTGTACGGGGGCCTGGGGGTCCATGTCGTAAAAGGCGCTGATGAGTTCGTCTTCGTAGGCGTAATTGCTTTCGATTACGTGATTCGCTATCTTGCAGAATATGCAGTCTTCCACCTGTCTTTCTCCTTTCGTTTTTTCTTGAATATATTGTACGCCAAATCCTCTCTTTTAGAAACATCGTTTTTCCTTGTCAAATGAAAGAAACGGGATATATAATAGCGTGATTGATATATACAGACAGTTCAGGACCGCCCCGGTTTTTCCGAGGGCGGATAAAGCACGTTAAGGATAAATATATGAACGGAATTTCTGATTCGAGACAATCTGTCATCATTGCCCGCTTGCTGAAGGGAAGCGGAGCATTGATCGAGACGCCCAGCATAGTGTCTGCCAGGAGGCTGGCTACGGACCTGGCATTCTTTTCGGACGTTAAGATATTGATCTTCCCCGAAGACGAGGGAGAAGACTTCAGGTACGAAGCCAAGAGCAAGGCATACGACGCCCAGAGGCTTGCGTGCCTCAGCGCCATGAGAGACGGAAGCGGGGCAGTGGTCATAGCTCCTTCCAGCGCCTTCGATACGGAGCTTCCTTCACCGGAAGAATTCTCTGCCCACAGGCTCAGGATAGTTGTGGGCGAGACCGTAGAAAGAGATCATATCATATCCGAACTGGTATATATGGGCTACGAGAGGATGCCTTCCTGCGAAGCTTTCGGAGAGTTCGCGGCAAGAGGCGACATCATAGATGTGTTCGGCCCCGGCATGAGCGATCCTGTCCGTATAGAGCTTTTCGACGACGAGATAGATTCCATAAGGAGCTACGACAGTTTCAGCCAGAGGTCCATAGAGAACCTGCGCAGCATAGAGATAAACAGAGCAGTGATAGAAGGAACGGAAGATCTTTCCGCCCGTATCACGGATTATGCGCCGGAAGGATCGCTGGTCATAAGGGATGAAAAGGATATACCCGGCGTGGTGATAAAGTCGGCTCCCGTATATGCCGGCCATATGGATATACTTTCGGCGGATCTTAAAAAGTACCTGGGAGATGGTTACGAAGTCACCGTAGCGTGTTCCACTTCCGACAGGCTGGTTAACCTGAGAGATTTCTTCGGAAGGGAAGGTCTTGACAGCGTAAAGGTCACGGACAGGGTCCTTACGGGCGGCATAGAGCTTCCGGAAGAGAAACTCCTGTATATTTCGGAGAACGACATTTTCCCGTCGGCTAAATACAGGAGAAGAAGAAGGAGCAGTAAGGGAGTACCCATAAAGGCCTTCACGGATATACAGCCGGGAGATTACGTGGTCCACGAATTCCACGGCATAGGAAGGTTCACAGGAGTCGTGAAACTCACTGTCGACGGTTCCGAAAGAGATTATCTTAAGATACAGTACGCCGGAAAAGACGTGCTTTACGTTCCCGTCGACCAGATGGAGAACATACAGAAATACATGGGCTCCGAGGCGGTCGCTCCGAGGATATCGAAGCTTTCCGGATCCGAATGGCAGACGGTAAAGTCGAGAGCCAAGGAAAGCATAAGGGAAATGGCCGAGGAGTTCCTGAGGAACGCAGCCAAGAGAGCAGCGGCTCCGGGTTTTGCCTTCGGACCGGACAGTACCTGGCAGAAGGAATTCGAAGATTCATTCCCCTACGTTGAGACGGAAGATCAGCTGCGCTGCACCGAAGAGATAAAAAAAGATATGGAAAGCCCCAAAGCCATGGACAGGCTCCTCTGCGGAGACGTGGGATACGGAAAGACGGAAGTGGCGGCAAGGGCAATCTTCAAATGCCTGGAGCAGGGAAGGCAGGCTGCCGTTCTGGTGCCCACCACCGTGCTGGCCAACCAGCACTACCATACCTTCAGCGCCCGCCTGGCAGGATACCCCTTCGCCGTAGAGATGCTGTCCAGATTCAAGGACGACAAAGAGCAGAAAGAGATAGTGAAAGGTCTCGAAAAGGGAGATATAGACCTGGTGGTAGGTACCCACAGACTGCTCTCCAAGGACGTGAAGTTCAAAGACCTGGGTCTTCTTGTCGTGGACGAAGAGCAGAGGTTCGGAGTTGAGCACAAAGAGCTCATAAAGAAACTGAAAGAAAACGTCGACGTTCTGACCCTTTCCGCAACGCCTATTCCAAGAACTCTTCATATGTCTTTGATAGGCGTAAGGGATATGTCTATCATAGAGCAGCCTCCGGAAGACCGTTATCCCGTCCAGACCTACGTCATGGAACAGGATGACGAAGCCATCTCTTCAGCCATAAAGAAGGAACTGGCAAGAGGCGGCCAGGTATACGTGGTATACAACAGGGTCAAAGGCATACAGAGCATGGCAAGGCACATACACGAGCTGGTGCCCGAAGCCACCATAGCCGTAGGCCACGGACAGATGAACGAAAGGGAACTGGAAGACGTGATGATGGGTTTCGCCGCCGGTGACACCCAGATACTGATCTCAACCACCATAATAGAGTCAGGCCTCGACATACCCAACGTCAATACACTACTGGTGATGGATGCCGACCGCTTCGGTCTTTCCCAGCTCTATCAGCTGAGAGGAAGAGTGGGAAGGAGCAACCGCATGGCTTATGCGTTCCTCTTCTACAAGAAAGACAAACAGCTTTCCGAAGTGGCCGAAAAGAGGCTCAGGGCCATAAAGGAATTCACCGAGTTCGGCAGCGGTTTCAGAGTAGCCATGAGGGATCTTGAACTCAGAGGCGCAGGCAACATACTGGGAGTGGAGCAGTCGGGTCACATGCTTTCCATAGGTTATGAACTTTACTGCAAGCTGGTGGAAGAGGCCGTGGAGGAACTCACCGGAAAGGCGGCGGAGGATAAGCCCCTGAGCGCGGACACCCAGGTGGATCTCAGCGTTGCGGCATACCTTCCGGAAAACTACGTTCCCGACGAGATCACGAGGCTCGAGATGTACAAGAAGATATCCGGCATAGGCTCGGAAGAAGACAGGGAGGAGATCGTGGACGAGCTCCTGGACAGATTCGGAGACATACCTGCCGTTGCGGACAATCTGCTGGATATAGCGTACCTGAGGAACCTCGCCAGCAGATGCGGGATCTCCAGGATAGCGAAGCAGCAGGACAAGGCGGTGTTCCTTTTCGAGGAGAAGAGCCTTATGGACGCGCAGCATATGGCAGTGCTCATGGATGCTTTCGGTCCCAGGCTCACCATATACGGAGGCTCTGTCCCCAGGATAGCCTTCCATCTCAAGGGCGGAAGACCTCAGGAAGAATGCCTAAAGTTCGTTAAATGTCTGCTTTCGGCAGAATAGACCCCTTTATTGACCTGGTATTGTCATATTAAGGACACTTACGTTGTATTAATATATACTCAGGACGATCAGTTGACAGTAGAATATATTTGTATTAATATATATAATACAAAAAGGAGGCAAATAATATGCTCAGAATAGAAAACCTGACTAAAGTATACGGAGACAGGAAAGCGGTGGACGGTCTGTCCCTGCACATACTGCCCGGTGAGATCTACGGATTCATAGGGCACAACGGCGCCGGTAAGACCACTACGCTCAAGTCTGTGGCCGGTATCCTTGAGTTCGAAAGCGGGGATATTTACGTAAACGGTATAAACGTTAAAGAAGATCCCATAGGATGCAAAAAGATCATGGCTTACATACCCGACAACCCCGACCTTTACGAGTTCATGAGCGGTATAGATTATCTGAATTTCGTGGCCGATATCTTCGGCGTAAGCACCGAAGAAAGACAGAAACTCATAACGGAGTATGCGGACACCTTCGCCCTTACGGACGATCTTGCTCAGCCCATATCCGCATATTCCCACGGTATGAAGCAGAAGCTGGCTGTCATCTCGGCTCTCATACACAAACCGAAACTCATACTTATGGACGAACCTTTCGTAGGTCTCGACCCGAAGGCTGCCTTCCTTCTCAAGGAGATAATGAGGAAGCACTGCGATGAGGGCGGTTCCATATTCTTCTCCACCCACGTTCTGGAAGTTGCTGAAAAACTCTGCGACCACGTGGCCATAATCAAGAACGGAAAACTCATAAAGTCCGGGACCATGGATGAAGTGAAGGGCGACGAGAGCCTCGAATCCGTATTCCTTGAACTGGAGGAATAAAGCCATGATGTTCAAAGCGTTACTAAAAAAACAATTCAAAGAGCTGGGCATGACCTACACTTCCGGCGGAAGAGGGGGCTCAGGCTCCGGCGCCGGGAGATTAATAAGCGGAAAATGGGTCCTTCTCATATACCCTTTGTGCCTCTTCTCTTTAGGGATGGCATTCTATGCCATGGCGCAAAGCTTTGCGCCGATACTGTTCCCCATCGGTCTTCACTGGCTGTACTTTGCGTATATGGGCATGGCGTCAGTAGCTCTGGGCGTATTCGGAAGCATATTCGGCGTAGTTTCAGGCGTTTACAAAGCAAAGGATAATGAACTGCTTTTGTCTATGCCAATCCCTCCCGGCATGATAGTCATGACCAGGATGATATCGCTCTGGATCATAGCCCTGGTGTGCGTGGTCACGGGGCTCGTCCCTGCGGTTGTCGTCTATATCAGAGACTGCGGCGCAGGCGCTGCCCACGTCATCGCATGGATCATAGCCGCCCTTACGCTGTCTCTTACGGCATTCGCGCTTTCCTGCATCGTAGGATGGATAGTAGCTATCATCTCCAGGAGGCTTCAGAACAGGAGCATTATCACAGTACTTCTAGCTCTGGTATTACTGGCAGCGTACTACGTGTTCTATTTCAACCTTAACCAGTACCTGGCAAAGCTCATGGCCGATGCAGAGCTCATAAGCGGCAGGATCAAGAGGACCCTGTATCCTCTGTACGCATACGGCAGGGGATGCTCCGGCGACGTGGTAAGCGCCCTTATCGCTCTGGCACTCTCCATGGCAGTTATGGGTATCATATATTGGGTAATATCCAGCAGCTTCGTAAAGGTCGCGACCAGCAACAAGGGGCTCAAGAAAAAGACTTTCAGCGGAAAAGCAGGGGCCGAAGTCAGCGTTCCGGGTACTCTTTTTAGAAAGGAATTCAAAAGGTATCTCTCCAGCGCGAACTATATGCTCAACAGCTCTTTGGGAACTTTCTTCATGACCATAGCCGCAGTCGCTTTGGTGGTAGAGGCAGGCGTCATCAGGGAGCTCATAGAGTCCATCGGAGTTCCTATGGAATTTATCGGAAGATTCCTGATACTGGGCCTTGGCTACGCAGTCATGTTCATGTCTTCCATGAACGATATCACTGCGCCGTCCCTGTCCCTTGAAGGCAAGAATTACTGGATATTGAGAAGCCTTCCCGTCGACATGAAACAGGTGGCGAAAGCAAAACTGAGTCTTCATTTCGCGCTTACAGGCATACCTATGCTTCTTGTCATAGCTGCGGCTGCCTTCGTTTTCAGACTGGATATACTCAATATACTTCTGTTTGCGCTACTTCCCGTTTCTTTCATGATGTTCACGGCTTATCTGGGGCTTGCCTCAAATATCAAGTTCCCGCGCATGGACTGGGTCAACGAGACCGTAGCGGTAAAACAGGGCGCAAGCGTTTTGATAACTTTGCTTGGCAGTCTGTTCCCTGTCATGGGGCTTGGCGCATTGTATTTCTTCGTTCTTTTAGATAAGGTGGAACCGACGGTCTTCCTTCTTTGCCAGAGCGGACTCTTTACAGCGCTGGCTCTTATTCTTAGACACTGGATAATGACGAAAGGCATCAGGGTAATGGAGAGCCTTCCCTGCTGAAAAAGTATTAAGTGCAATAAAAAAATCAGGAGCCTCGCAGCTCCTGATTTTAATTGTCTGATCAGTTATCAGCGCATGGGAGAAGTATAGAATCCGTAGACGTGGTCGTCGAACCAGTCGCACTTCCAGTTACCTTCGGAGTCTTTCTCGAAGACCCTCAGATGTTCGGTGTATCTGATGTTTATGGGTTTCCAGTTATCGTCCCTGTCGCATCTCTTCGCTTCGATGATCATGAAGAGCCTTGAGTCTCCCTGCTGGGCGACGGCCCTGATATAGGCGTCTTCCAGATCTTCCGGCCCGCCCATTCCTATGGGCGCTACGTAAACGGCACCTTCGTGGTCAACGTAGATGGGATATTCCCCTCCGGTCATGTCTCTGTACAGCTTGATCTCGTCGGCGCACAGCTTGGTGAAGGCGCTCTGCAGATACGTATCGAAGTCTGCCACGCTCTTTATATCCGGATGGTTGAGCTTCTGATAATAGTTCCCGTTGATGGTCGCGGACTCTTCCGACGTATAGTCATACCAGGTCGCCAGGGCATATTTGAAATATACCTCGTTGCTGTTTTCGAAGAGTATCATATGGCTCTTGACCGGTTCTACGAAGTTCAGGTCTCTTGTCATCACGATGGGGAAGAGCACCGATATATCCTCTTCTCTTAAGCCAAGCTTATCAAGAAGACCGTTGGAGTAGAGATCGTGGATATCCAGCACCTTGTTGAAATATTCGCTGTTGGATACGTCGGCATCCCTGAAGCTTCCCATTACGGCCCAGCCCTTGGTGTATTCCCTCGCGTCAACGAGAGGCACGATATACAGAGGCGGTATGCTCTCGTCCGTGAATATGATCTTTATAGGATCGAAACTGTCGTACTGTCCCGCAAGGCCCATTGGGATCTTGTACATGGCTTTGATCAGCCCGTTAATGCCCTGGGATTCAAGATAGGCGTAGGCGACGTCCAGTATATCCTTGGCGTCCGGATAGGAATCCGTGTCTATATGGATGAAATCGAATTCTGTCCCCTGGCTGTTGTCGTGAAGAGTCAGCTTTTCAGGGTCTTTGAGCGGCTTTATTGCATCCAGCCTGTCGAACTCCGGGACTTCAGGCTTGTCAGGACTTGGGCCTGGTATCACAGCTTCTTCTCCGTCGAAGGTGGAGGTATAGCGTCCGTGGAGATAGTCGTTGAAGTAATCGCACTTCCACTCTCCGTTTTCTTTTTCGTATACCAGCATGTTTTCGGAATAGGACGTGCTGAGGACGTTCCCTCCGTCGTCTCTTATGACCCAGGTCAGTTCGATGATCATGAACAGGTATCCGTTATGGACGGCTGTATATTTCAGTTTGGTATCTTCCAGATGTTCGATACCGCCCATCCCTATGGCCGCAACGTATACCGCTCCGTCCTTTTCAGCGTAGATCTTGTCGCCCGCTGCCACGGCTCTGATGCCGCCGATATTGCGCTTCGTGAATATGTTTCCGAGGTAGGTGTCGAAATCATCCAGCTTCTTTATTTCGGGATGTACGAGCTTCTGGTAGTACATGCCTCCGATCTCAGCCGTCTGAGCGGCATCGGTGTATCCGGACCACATGCCGGTGATGTACCGGTTGTAGGTCTCCATGGTCTTCTTCCAGAGTTCTTCCTGGCTTTTATCCGGAAGTGCGCATGCCAGATCCCTGCTCATATGTATGGGGAAGTCAATGGAATACGCGCCGCTGTTAAAGCCCAGATTTGCGAGAAGCTTTTCGTTATATGCTTCTATGCAGGATACGGTCTTGTCGAAGTAGGCGTTGCCCGATACGTCCGAATCCCTGAAGGAACTTATGACAGCAAAGCCTGCCGTATACTTCCTCATATCCTTGAGCATGACGACGTAAAGAGGAGACACGCTCTCGTCGGTAAAGACCGCCTTGATGAGATATATCTCTTCATACTCGCTGGCTATGCCCAGATGAATGGCGTAAAGCGCCTTCAGCTTTGCGCTTATTCCGAGGCCTGAAAGATGTTCCTTTACTATTGCAAGGACCTCTTCGGCGTTCTCGTTGTTCTGCGTAGTTATGCGGTAAACGTCGTAGACCTGTCCGTTCGCGTCTTCAAGAGTAGTTACCTTGTCGTCATTCGAAGGCTTGATGATATCGTCTTCCGCGTTCTTACCGCCGCCGCATCCGCATGCCAGAAGCATGCAAAGTATCAGTAATAAAGCAATAAGCTTCTTCATGTTTCCGCTCCTTTCCCTATTACTTACTGTTTTTGTTTAAGGATTTGTTACTTAAGATATTTGTTTGCAAGCCAGATAACAAGGCAGGATCCGGCTACGGATACTGCAAAGCCGGCTATACCTCTTGCGCTGAGACCGATGATCCCCGCGAGGAAATGGCCTACGAAGGCTCCGACGATACCGAGTATCATGTAGACCCAGATAGGTTTTTTCTTTGAACCCATGAGATAGGTGGCTACGAATCCGGCCAATGCGCCGATCGCAAGTTTGATAAGAAGTACTAACATTGTTTTTCCCCTTTCATTGAATAGTGTATAAAGGTATATATTATTACATCATAATTTTATTATACTTGGGATTTTATTGCAATTCTTTTGACTTTTATACCAGATGCTGTGAAGTCATTTTGCGGGGGGGCAGAGGTGACTACGTAAAAACAGATGTAGGTGTCCTTGAAAGTACATCAGCTTGGGTAACACAAGCTGTAAACAATCTAATACTTACATCTGTTGAGTATAGTTTTACATATAAGCCATAATATTAAAATATACTGTACGAATTTTTGTACATATGGATATATTATTATCATAATGTAATATGCTAATCAAAAGCTCACTGGTGTAGTAATACTGATGTCTGCCATAGTTAGATCTTATTCCATGTCTTTTCCGATCGCACTAAAAAAAGGATTGGTTAAACCAACATGGTAAGAGTTTCCACAATAATGGTGTGAAAGTATTCACGCTGATGATATATAATGGTTGTAGATTTCAAGCATTATATACCATCAAAATAAATTAGATAATGAAGACTTACATTGCAAAAACTGATTCTGGGGGAAATATTCTGTCTTTGACAGATCATCTTTTGGATACCTTGTATGTTGCGAAAGAATTGAATGCACATTATTGCCCGGATTCTATGGTTGATGCATCCGGCATGTCGAGAGAAGAATTTTCCTCGATTTTTTGTTTTCTTACGGCTATACATGATCTAGGTAAAGCCACGCCTGCTTTTCAAAAAAAAATTAATGGTGAAGATATAGAATTCAAACATGCTCTTGCGGGAGCATCTATTCTTTCGGTTGAATTTGGTATCTCTAACAGTATATGTGAGATAGTTGCTGCTCACCACGGGGCACCTAGGAGCTTATCCAGGGAAGAAAGTTTCGACAAGTATTTCCGGAAGAATCGATCGAAAATCGGCAACGATACTGAAGCATGGATGGAACTGTATGAACAAGCGGTGAGATTGGCGGGAACGGCTTTTGACCCGAACGCTGATATCAGCATAGAAGGACAGATGATTTTGTCAGGCATGCTAATAATGGCGGATTGGATTGCGTCCAATGAGATGTTCTTTCCTCTTATGAAACAGGACGATATTTTGTCTAACGCAGAAAGAAGCAGAAGAGAAAAAAGTGGGTGGCGGGAACTTTCATTACCGGATTATTGGGAGCCGGATATACCAAATATGGACAGTGAGACATTTGCAATGCACTTTGGCTTTTTCCCTAACGCAATGCAGAAAGAAGTCCTTTCAGTTGTAAACACCATATTGAGCCCAGGTATCATAATTATTGAAGCACCAATGGGTATTGGAAAAACAGAAGCGGGCCTTGCTTCTGCAGAGGTGGTTTCTTCTAGAGTAAAAGCGGGCGGAGTTTTTTTTGGTCTCCCCACAAGAGGAACAGCAAATGGCATGTTTCCTAGAATGCTGAGTTGGGCAGAACACGTTTCGGATGATATGTCTGTATCACTTAGGCTTGCGCACAGCGATGCAAATAATAATAACGAATATCGTTTGCTGCAGGTGAGGACATACGAAGAACGCGGGGTGAGCGTAAACTCCTGGCTGTCGGGAAGACATCGCGCTCTTTTATCCGACTTTGTGATCGGCACCGTAGATCAGTTCTTGCTTGCTGGGTTGCTTCAAAAATATATCATGTTGTTGCTGGCTGGACTGTCCGGGAAAACGATCATTATTGATGAGGTACATGCATATGACGCATATATGGATAGTTTTATGGAGGCCGTATTGTCGTGGATGGGAGCGTTTCATGTTCCTGTAATACTTCTTTCGGCAACATTGACCAACCAAAAAAGAGAGGATTTTATATCTGCATATTCTGGGCTGGAATGTCATTTTGAAACGATGGACTATCCTTGTATTACATGGTCAGATTCAGATGCGATACAAACAAAGGCGTTAAATATTGGTCTCCAGCTAAAAACGGTAACTGTGGAATATGTTAGAGAGGATGAAGTAAAAAACAATATTTATGACCAGAAAGATGCAAGTATCGGAATAATCGTGAATAGTGTCAAAAGGGCACAGGAGTTATATGACTCGTTAAAAGAGGCATATCCGCATCGAAAGATAATTTTACTTCATTCGAGATATCTTCCAAAAGATCGATCGGAACTTGAGGACATGGTCGTTCAAGCTGTAGGAAAGCATAGTACCTTATCAGAACGCAACGGAACGATTATTATCGGAACTCAGGTCCTGGAACAGTCACTGGATATAGACTTCGATGTACTATATACAGAAAAGTGTCCTATAGACCTTCTGTTTCAGCGGATCGGACGTTTGCATAGGCATGTTCGTGTGGACAGACCTATAGCGGACCCGGTCTGTTATATCATCGATGGCGAAAAATCAGATAGGACCGCAAAGTATCTGTATTCGGATTTCCTGATCGATCAGACGGTACGAACTATTGGGAGTAAATCTTTGGAGATCCCATTTGATATAAAGCCTATGACTGAAGCTGTTTATAACACAGACAACGCCGATGACACATCAGAAAAAGAAGCATTTTTGACAAAGATAAGAGAACTACGTTCAAATGCAGACAGTTTTTGTATTTCAAAGCCGGAAGATACGAGAATGCGTGGGCTCCTGGAAATCGATGCAAACGGGCAGGAAAGTGTACGCTATGGGAACTTTGGGTTGGAGGTCCTTTTGTGGAAACAAGATAAGGACGGAAGCATCGGCACTTTTGACGGTAACTGTAATTTCCATGGAGATCCTCTTCCGGAAAACATAAATGTATTACTGAAACAGAATCTCTCCCTCTCTCAAAGGTATATTGGAGAACTGAACGTCATAAAGGATCAGCAAAAAGAATTGCCTGCTTGGACGAAAATGGACATTTTCAAATATAAACTTATTATTATTGCTGATGAAAATGGAATGTGCAGGATTGGAAGGCACACTTGCAGTTATAACAAAGACTATGGTTTGAAGGAGGTAGACGTTGAAAAAATATAACCTTATACATGAACCTTGGATACTTGTCTTGGATAAGGAGGGATCGGTACATCAGATCTCTCTGGAGACGGCATTGCTCAATGGAGATGAGTATATGTCGCTTTCCGGGGAGACAAGACTCCAGGATATTGCAATCTTGAGACTGCTTGTTGCAGTTGCCATTACGATTCTGTATCGATACGATGAAAATGGCAAACCCAGAAAAATCAACAGCCAATCTGAGGCTATCGACGTTTTTAAGAATGCATGGCAACACGGTATTCCCGAAAAAGCTGTAAAAATATATTTTGAGGAATGGGAGCAGAGATTTTTCCTTTTTGATGATGAACATCCATTCTATCAGGTTCCCGCAAGCAGGTTTATAAAGACAGACCAAAAGGATGACAATAATCCTGCGGGATTCAGATACGATGTCGAATACAAATCATCAAATACATGCTCAGTAAACTACTTTGCGTCTAAATCTTTTCTCGGAACTGTTATGGAGAGCGGAAACAAAAAATCTCCGTTTGCTCTTTACTGCAATACGGATGATATTGTTCTCAGCTATCCGGAGGCTGCCAGATGGCTTATCTGGTACATGAATTTTTCGGGTTGCGCAACAAAAAATCCCGGGAAATTCCAATCTAAGATGACATGGGCCAGTGGAGGTGCGCTTCTCACACCGATCGGAAGAGATCTGAAAGAAACTATACTTTTGAACTGTGTCATGCTTAAGCATGGCAAAGATGCTCCCTTTTCAAATGTATCTCCCTTATGGGAAAGGGAATCCACTCTTGGATGTGAATATGCTCCATATGGAGAAAACGGATTCCCTGATAATATTCCGGAACTGTTTACCCAGCAAAGTAGGAAAATTCGTTTATTTGATAAAGATGATAAGGTCCCAGGGATGTTTATTGTCGCTGGAGATTACTATGGTAAAAAAAATGCGTTTATTGAACCTATGTTTTTGTGGAAAAGAAACTCTGGGAAACATGGCGAACCTGATTATTGGATACCGAAGTCTCATGGCGCAGATGTCCCAATTTGGAAAGAGTTCAGCGCGATAATACCTCCTGATTCCGATATGAAGCCGGGGTGCATAAGTTGGATAGAACTATTATATGATGACGGAATTATACCAGATGATCTGAATATTCCGTTACAGGTGAATGATACGGTATATGGCACTATGAACAGTGTCCTTGAACAGATGGTCGAGTCTGAGATCACGATAAATAGTGAGTTCTTTAGGCCGGAAATTTCTGAGTTGATGGAAGATACCATAGAACATATTTCTGAGATTAGTGATGCGGCTTATCATTTTGGGAAGAATATTGCGCTGTGTATGGGCAGTGATGATAAGCGCTGCAGTACATTCGCTTCAGAAACAAAAAAACAGTATGAGGATCTGATAGGATCAGATGTCATGGATTGTTTATCAGGCAAAGTTGTCATTGAGTCGCTTCGGGAAAGCATGTTCCGAAGCTCGGATGAAATAGCAGATCGTATTGTTGAAGAACTGCCTATCAGTGCTTACAGAGGGCATAATGATCATACTGTTGGCGCAGCAGAACGAAAACTTGCAAGTGATCTGAAAAAGATCAGAAAGGAAATCGAATGAGCGAAAGTGAAACAAAAACTGAAAAATTGAAACAGGCTGTAAACAAAGAGCTTATGTTCCTGTCTAATACACACGGAGAATCTGCTTCACTTGTGGCAAGATACAGGCATAATTTGAATAAAAAAGTCGGAGAAGACCCATTTATATTCGGTCACATTCTGGAGATACTACCTGAAGAATTATATGGAAATGGCGATAAAGCGGGGCGTGCTGAAGAGGCAGCTTATGCGGCTTTGACTCTCTATGCATTTGCAAAAAATGATGGAAATGGGAGTATAGCTGATGCGATATCCCGTATTGAACAGAACGGAGGGATCATACAGAGATTTCATCTTGCAGAAACAGCAGATGATATCGATGAACTTAAGTACAGAATGCGGGGGATCGTTTCCCTGATAGCATCCAAAGGTGAATCATTCAGTTACTCTGAACTTGCTGCAGAATTATATGGTTGGCAGTATGACCCTGCGTCACAGATCAGACGCTGGGAAAGAAAGATTAAGATAAATAATTAATGGTAAATGATAAAGTTAAGGAGGAATAATAAAATGACGGATAGGTTGTATATGGATATCCACGTACTGCAGGTGGTTCCAGCTTCCTGCATTAATAGGGACGATGCAGGTTCCCCAAAAGAACTGGTGTATGGGGGACGGATCCGCGGACGAGTCAGTTCACAATCTTGGAAGCGTGCTATGCGGATGTATTTTGTTGATCACGGAGAAGATATAGGGGTTCGGACAAGGAGAGTCATAGATCTCATAAAGGAAGAGTTGATCAACAATGGAATTGATGCACAGACAGCTGAAACAGAAGCAGGAAATGCAGTTAAAAAAGCTGATATTGCATCTGATAAACCTGATGCCAAATCGGTTATCGCATTTGTCAGCAATGCACAAGTGACTGCAATGGCATCATGTGCATTGAAGAAGATCAAAAGCGGTAAGGATTATGATGACAAAGAGTACGTTAAAGATCTGAAGACCGCAGTGTCCGGTGAACCGTCTGTTGATATGCTTCTGTTTGGAAGGATGATGGCTTCAGATCCGAGTCTGAATTATGATGCATCAGCACAGGTAGCGCATGCTTTTACTGTAGATGAGGCAAGAGAAGAATATGATTATTTTACAGCTGTAGATGATCTTCCTGGGAATGATGCAGGTGCAGGCCATATTGGGTCAAAGAGCTATAACAGTGGAGTATATTACCGATATGCAAATGTAAATCTTTCTGCGACATCTGAACTTGTCCGTCTTAGTAAAGAGAGTGCAGCCCATGCAGCAAGAAGATTTCTGGAGGCATTCGTTTATTCCATGCCTGCAGGAAGCAGTAATTCGTATGCAAATTTAACAATGCCGGATGTAGTGGAAGTTATTCTTCGGGAAGATCGACCGATTTCTTTTGCTCCTGCATTTATCGAGACCGTAAATGAGGCGAATCATTTGGAAGCAGCATCGGCTAAAATGGAGAAGTATGCCGCTTCGATAGAAAAAAAATTTGGGAAAGCATATATGACTTTTTCACTAAATGAAATGCCTATGCAGGAAATACTTGAACAGGTGGAGCGTAATATACAGGAGATGATCTAATGGCCGTATTACTTCTTAGGTTTGATGCACCTATGCAATCATGGGGTACTGAAGCTAAACTCAAAGACCATCCTACAGATCATGTCCCTTCAAAGAGTGCAATAATAGGAATAATAGCATCAGCAGAAGGAAGATGTAGAGATGCAGATATCAGTGATTTGAGGTGCATGAGGTTTGGCGTAAGGATAGATGCACTGGGAAAACTTTTAAGAGATTACCATGTGTATGTCAACGGTGGGAGTTTTGGACGCGCTAAAATGTTACCGAACGGTCATTATATTGAATCTATTCCTAGCTCTGACAAGAATATCGGGAACAGATATTACTTGCAGGATGCGGTCTTTATTTGTGGTATAGAGTTGCCACGCGAACGATTGGAAGAGATTAGATATTCGCTGCTACACCCGGCAAATGCACTTTTTTGCGGTAGACGATGTTGTCCTGTAACTGCTGAACTGGTCGGGGAAATAGTTGAAGGGACCCTTGAAACTGCATTGAAAACTGATTCTGGAGAACACCTTGCATATCTTGATGCAGAAAATGATCTTAATGAGTCGAATATACGTATTACGCGTGATGATCCAATGACTTTTTCTCCAATCAAACGTGAATATACATTTCGAAAGAGCCGCAAGGTATATTTGTAGGAGATTGATCATGTTCATTACTAAACTAGAATTAAATATGAGTAACTGGGACAATATGCGTGGATTTTCAGATTTCGGTTATTTCCATTCACAACTGGAACGGTGTTTTGCCGAAGATAGAGAGCATCCTCTTTGGCGATTAGATAATAATACGATCTTGTTCCTTAGTGAGATCCCACCTCAGGTTTCTGAGTCATTTGGATATGCTCAAACGAAGTCATATGATCCCAAAATACCTGCAGGTACCGTTTTAAATTACAGAATCACTGCAAATCCGGTAATTAAAAGAGATGGGCGGAGAGTTCCGCTAAACATGAAGCGAACAAAAAATCAGCAGTATTGCGCCTTGGATTGGTTAATAGACAGGCTTAAAGCAGGAGGTGCAAGCGCACTTTCTGTAAATATTATCGAAAACGAAATCCGCAAAGCAAAGAATGGTAAAGTCCGTTACCAGGCAACTACTTTTGAAGGGAAACTTGTCGTGGAAGATGCAGAACTGTTTCGCAATATATTGATGAACGGTTTAGGTCATGAAAAGGCATACGGCTGCGGGTTATTGCTAGTGAGACCATGAACGGCGCTAAACCTCCAAAACGAAAAGAATTATCAAGGATAAGAGACCGCATCACCTTTTTATATGTTGAATGCTGCAGATTGGAAAAAGAAGACAGTGCGGTAAGGATCATAACTGATAAAGGAACGATAGATGTCCCGGCGGGTATGATAATGGTATTGCTGCTTGGACCGGAAACCACGGTTATGCATCGTATGGTCCAGATAGCTTCAGAATCAGGGATGGAGCTTGTTTGGGTAGGAGAACAGGGTGTAAGGTTCTACGCTGGAGGATCATCTCTTTCTGGAAATACTGTGCTTTTGACTGCTCAGGCTAAGATAGTATCCAATCAACATTTACGCTTGTCTGCAGCGAAACGAATGTACCATATTAGATATCCACAGGATGATTTCACAGAGCTCAGCATGAAACAGCTTCTTGAAAAAGAGGGCAAACATGTAGGGGAAAGATATGTGGAGCTGGCTGATATGTATGGACTTTCCTGGAAGGGAATGAGATATAATCCGGACAACTTTTCCGGAAATGAATACCTGCAGAATGCGTTATCTTGTGCAAATGCCTGTTTGTACGGCCTTTGCTACGCAGTTATATATGCTCTAGGTCTTTCTCCAGGATTAGGAATCGTACATACCGGACTGGGAAAATCTTTTGTTTTGGATATTGCAGATGTATATAAGGAACAACTCACATTTCCAGTCGCTTTTTCTGTTGCGGCAAGAGTTCAAAATGAGGGATTGAAAGAACCTGTTGATCGTACAGTCAGATACGCATTAAGAGATCTTTTTAGGGACTCTCAGTTCCTGAAAGTGATAGTTTCAGATATTGAAACGGTGTTAACGGAAAAGAGCGGTCTCGAAGAAGATGAAGGCAGGAATCTATTGTGGGCGGGCTTTTTGGAGAATGTGAGCGGTGTGGTGCAGTATGGTAAAAGGTTATGATAGTACTTAGCATACAAAATGCTCCACCAAAATTAAGAGGATATCTCACAAGATATTTTTGGCAAATTTCAGCAGGCATTTATGTTGGTAATTTCAGTGCAAAAGTCCGTGAAAACGTGTGGCAGAGAGTATGTGATTTAGCCTGGGGTGAAACAAGAGCTGTGATGGTTTATTCTGCGAATACGGAGCAAGGGTTTCGTATAGATATTTTGCATGATACATGGCAGCCCGTTGACTATGATGGAATGCAGCTGATGCTTAAACCATTTGAGCCAAATATCCAGATGCATCAAGTTGCAGAGGAGTATGTTGTTCTAGATCTTGAAACTACAGGGTTTGATCCTAAAACAGATAAAATAATTGAGATTGGGGCACTGCTTGTTAAGAATGGAACTATAGTTCAGGAACATGACTTGATAATTAAAGAGACTATCAGCAGAGAGATTGAAGAGTTGACAGGTATCACTCAACTGGATGCCGATGGAGGAATACCTATAAAAGATGCTTTGTCAAAGATGTCATATATCATAAATGGACGGGATGTGATTGGGTATAATATTCAGACATTTGATTATCTCTTTATTTTATAAGCATGTATAGAATGTAATATTGAAATTCCGATAAGAAAAGTTATTGATGTTTTGCCTATGATTCGAAAGAAACTGATTGGGGCCCCGAGCTATAAGATGGAAGAAGTTGCTGCTCAGCTTCAAATTATCGAACCTGGAGATCGTCATCGAGCTGTTCCGGATGCAAAATTGTGTAAAAGAATTTACGACTATTGCAAAGGAACGTATCGACCCTAAGTTCGCAATTTTATGTAAAGAATCAATCGTCGTGCATTGATTTTTCTAGAGTATTCCCCACGCATGTGGGGGTGAGCCTGCGATGTACTTTGTATCTGCTTTAAGGAAGAGGTATTCCCCACGCATGTGGGGGTGAGCCCTTGTTGATCAGGTCTGCTTTAAGTGGGCCCTCGTATTCCCCACGCATGTGGGGGTGAGCCTACAGAACGATGAAACTTGTGCCTTATTCAAGTGTATTCCCCACGCATGTGGGGGTGAGCCTTGACGTTTTAAATAAATTGAAAGCTTTTCATATGTATTCCCCACGCATGTGGGGGTGAGCCTTATGTATACGCAGACCCTACACAATGGTGGACGTATTCCCCACGCATGTGGGGGTGAGCCCGTCGATAAGACCATCAGGGATCTCTCCGACAGGTATTCCCCACGCATGTGGGGGTGAGCCCCCCTATGTTCCGGGCGATCCTTACAGCTACGAGTATTCCCCACGCATGTGGGGGTGAGCCTTTGTTTGTTGATTTGCTTGTTATTTCGTGTGTGTATTCCCCACGCATGTGGGGGTGAGCCCAGCATGGTGAAGCCTTCAACGGTCCACGTAGAGTATTCCCCACCCATGTGGGGGGGGGTGAGCCTAGTCATAGCTGGCTCCGGGGTTGTACCTGTCAGTATTCCCCACGCATGTGGGGGTGA
>JAFRIQ010000038.1 GCA_017432725.1 Bacillota bacterium | reverse complement strand
CGGAAACAAGGGCGGACTTCTCAAGATCCGTACTGCAGTCAAGACTCAGAAGTAGAGATAGAAAGGAGAAACTCAAATGGCAAAAGTAACAATGCTTACTATGGCCGGTGAAGAGGCTGGCAAGCTCGATCTTGCAGACAGCGTTTTCGCCATCGAGCCTAATGAATATGCTGTTCATGCAGTTGTAAAGAACTATCTCGCTAACCAGAGACAGGGAACACAGTCCGCGCTCACAAGAGGCGAGGTCAGAGGAGGCGGCAGAAAGCCTTTCCGTCAGAAGGGAACAGGCCGTCACAGACAGGGAAGTTCAACAGATCCTACGCAGGTCGGCGGCGGTATCGTATTCGCACCCAAGCCCAGAAGCTACAGATATACTCTTCCCAAGAAGCTCAGAAGACTGGCAATGCTCTCAGCTCTTTCTTCCAAGCTCGCTGAAAAGGAACTGGTCGTAATGGACAAGCTTTCCTTCGACGCTCCCAAGACGAAAGAGATGGTCAAGGTCCTCGAGAACGTGAAGGCCGCCAAGAAGGCCCTCATCGTTACAGCCGAAAAGGACGAGAACGTAATGAAGAGCGCAGGCAACATCCCCGGAGTCAAGGTCAGCATGGTAGGACAGATGAACGTTTACGAGATCATCGGACACACCAGCCTCATCCTGACAAAGGATGCCGTTAAGAAGATCGAGGAGGTATATGCATAATGAAAACTCCTTATGACGTATTATTAAGACCGGTCGTCACGGAAAGATCCATGGACGACACAGCCGACAAGAAGTACACGTTTATCGTTGATAAGCGCGCTAACAAGACAGAGATCAAGGCTGCGGTAGAAGAAGCTTTCGGCGTACAGGTAGTGAGCGTTAACACAGCTAACTTCCAGGGAAAGCTCAAGAGACAGGGAAGATTCGAAGGATACACGGCGGCATACAAGAAGGCCATCGTAAAGCTCTCCGAATCCAGCAAGAGCATAGAGTTCTTTGAAGGACTGTAATAGGAGGAGAAGACAATGGGAATCAAAAAATACAAACCGACATCACCTGGTCTTCGCGGAATGACAGTTTCCACTTTTGAGGAGATCACAAAGACCACTCCTGAAAAGTCTCTGACCACATCCCTCAAGAAGCACGCAGGCAGAAACAACCGCGGCGCCATCACCGTCCGTCATCAGGGCGGCGGAGCCAGACGCAGATACAGAATCATAGACTTCAAGAGAAATAAAGACGGTATCCCCGCAAAAGTTTCTTCTATAGAATATGATCCCAACAGAACGGCAAACATCGCCCTTCTCGTATACGCAGACGGCGAAAAGCGCTACATCATCGCTCCGGAAGGACTTAAGGTAGGAGACCAGGTCTTCTCCGGAACAGACGCCGACATCAAGCCCGGCAACACGCTTCCTCTGGCAAACATCCCCGTAGGTACGATCATCCACTGCGTAGAACTTAAGGCAGGCAAGGGTGCTCAGATCTGCAGAGCGGCAGGCGGATACGCCCAGCTCATGGCTAAGGAAGACAAATACGCCCAGGTACGTCTCCCGTCCGGCGAGGTCCGCAAGGTCCGCATCGAATGCAGAGCTACCATCGGAACCATAGGCAATATCGAGCACGGAAACATCAACCTCGGTAAGGCCGGAAGAAAGAGACACATGGGAATCAGACCGACAGTACGCGGAAGCGTAATGAACCCCAACGACCACCCGCACGGCGGCGGCGAAGGAAAGGCTCCTGTCGGACGTCCCGGCCCTGTAACTCCTTGGGGTAAACCGGCACTCGGTTACAAGACCCGTAAGAAGAACAAGGCTTCTAACCAGTACATCGTAAAGACCAGAAAGTCCAAGTAGTTGAGAGGAAAGGATAAGAAATGAGCAGATCATTAAAGAAAGGCCCCTTCGTAGAACCGAAGCTGCTTGCAGCTATCGAGGCTATGAACGCAGCCAATGACAAAAAGGTCGTCAAGACTTGGTCCAGATCGTCAACTATATTCCCTCAGATGGTCGGACACACAATCGCAGTATACGACGGAAGAAAGCATGTTCCCGTATACGTAACTGAAGACATGGTAGGCCACAAGCTCGGTGAGTTCGCACCCACCAGAACATTCAGAGGCCACGCAGGATCTTCAAAGGTCAAGTAGGAGGAGATAACAATGGAAGCAAAAGCAGTAGCTAAATACCTGAGAATGTCTCCGACAAAGATCTCCCCCGTTGCGGATCTCGTTAGAGGGAAGAACCTTGAAGAAGCGCTCACCATTCTCAAGTTCACAACAGGCAAGGCAGCTCAGTACATCGAGAAGGTCGTCGCAAGCGCAGCAGCGAATGCAGAGAACAACTTCGACATGGACAGATCCAAGCTGTACGTAGCCGAAATAATCGTTAACCAGGGACCGACGATGAAGCGTTGGAGAGCAGGCGCCCAGGGGCGTGCGGGAAGGATCCTCAAGAGAAGCTCTCACGTAAGTGTAGTCCTGAAAGAAAGATAGTCGGCAGGAGGATAAACAATGGGACAGAAAGTTAGTCCACGCGGATTCAGAGTCGGAGTAATCCAGGATTGGGATTCCAAGTGGTATGCAAACAAGAAGAACTTTGCCGAGTATCTTGCAGAAGATAACAAGGTAAGAGAGTTCATCAAAAAGGAACTCTATGCGGCGGGCGTTTCCAAGGTCGTCATCGAAAGAGCAGCCGAGAATCAGATCAGAGTATCCGTTCTCACAAGAAACCCCGGTATGGTCATCGGCCGCGGCGGAGACGGGATCGATCAGCTTAAGACAAAGCTCGAGAAGATCACGAAGAAAGCCGTTACCGTGAGCATCGTAGAAGTAAAGAAACCCGATGCGGACGCTCAGCTCGCAGCTGAGAGCGTTGCGCAGGCCCTTGAGAAGAGAGTCGCTTTCAGAAGAGCGATGAAGCAGACCATTCAGAGAACTATGAAGGCCGGCGCAAAGGGCATCAAGGTCGTCATCTCCGGAAGAGTAGGCGGCGCCGAGATTGCAAGATCCGAGAAGTATTCTGAGGGCAACGTTCCTCTCCATACTCTCCGCGCCAACATCGACTACGGTTTTGCCGAAGCCGACACTCAGTACGGAAGAATAGGCGTCAAAGTCTGGGTCAACAACGGAGAATACCTCGACAAGGCTCTCCTGCCCGCAATCCCTGAAGAAAAGGAAGAGAAGAAGGGCGGAAGAGACGGAAGAAGAGGAAACCGTCAGAGAAGAGACAACGACAAGTACGGCCGCAACGACAGGAACAGCCGCAGCAGAAATTACAGAAACGAGGAAGAGAAGCCCAAGAAGGCTGTCAATCCCCGTAAGCGTCCTAACAAACCGGCACCCGCTCCCGTAGAGGAAGCAGCAGCCGAGGCCGCAGCAGAAGTTACAGCAACTGTAGAAGAATAGCGAGAAGGAGGAAAGCTTATGTTAATGCCAAAGCGCGTCAAATACAGACGTGTACAGAGAGGCAGAATGAAGGGCGTCGCAACAAAAGGCAACACAGTGTCTTACGGCGAGTTTGGACTTGTTGCACAGGAATGCGGCTGGATCACTGCCAACCAGATCGAAGCTGCCCGTGTCGCTATGACGAGATACATCAGAAGAGGCGGTAACGTTTACATCAAGATCTTCCCTCATAAGTCAGTGACCAAGAAGCCGGCTGAAGTCCGTATGGGATCCGGAAAAGGTGCACCTGACCATTGGGTAGCGGTAGTCAAACCGGGAAGAGTGATGTTCGAGATTTCCGGAGTTTCCGAAGAAGCAGCAAGAGAAGCAATGAGACTTGCTTCCCACAAGCTTCCCATCAAATGCAAGTTCGTATTGAAAGGGGCTGAATAAAAATGAAAATCGATAAGATCAGAAGCATGAGCCCTGCCGAACTCGCAAGCGAGGAAACAAGGCTCAAGAAGGAACTTTTCAACTTAAGGTTCCAGAACGTAACAGGACAGCTTGAGAACCCCCAGAGAATGAGGGAACTCAGGAAAGATATAGCAAGAGTTAAGACCGTTATTCGCGAGAACGAACTCAAGGGATAAGGAAAGGAGGAAGCGAAGAATGTCTGATAGGAATTCCAGAAGAACAATAGTCGGAATCGTAACAAGCAACAAAATGGACAAATCTATCGTCGTATCGGTAGTAGAATCCCGTCGCCACCCCCTTTACGGAAAATCCCAGAAGATTTCCAAGAAGTTCATGGCACACGATGAAAACAACGAGTGCTCTATAGGCGACAAGGTCAGGATCATGGAGACCAGACCCCTTTCCAAATCCAAGAGATGGAGACTGGTCGAGATCGTAGAAAAGGTTAAGTAAGGAGGCACCAGATGATTCAGAACGAAACAAGACTGAAGGTCGCAGACAACTCCGGCGCAAAGGAGCTCCTGTGCATCAGAATCTTGGGCGGTACCGGTCGTAAATATGCAAATATTGGCGACGTCATCGTATGTGCCGTCAAAGATGCCACTCCCGGCGGACTCGTCAAGAAGGGCGACGTCGTGAAGGCAGTAATCGTAAGAACAGCTACAGGCGCCCGCCGCGCAGACGGAAGCTATGTAAAGTTCGATCAGAACGCAGCAGTAGTCATCAACGAAGACAAGACCCCGAAGGGAACACGTATCTTCGGGCCTGTTGCAAGAGAGTTAAGAGACAAGGGATATATGAAGATCGTTTCCCTCGCTCCCGAAGTACTGTAGGAGGACGATATTATGAAGATCAAAAAAGGTGATACAGTCCTCGTTATTACAGGCAAGGACAAGGGAAAGACCGGTGAAGTCATCGCCGCATTCCCCAAGACGAACAAGGTCGTTGTAAGCGGAGTCAACATCCAGTCAAAGCACGAGAAGGCAAGACAGGATCAGCCCGCACAGATCGTCAAGGTCGAAGGACCCATCGACGCATCCAACGTCATGTTCTATGACAGCAAGGCAAAAGCCCCCACACGTATCGGATACACTGTAGAGGGCGGCAAGAAGAAGAGAGTATCCAAGAAGACCGGCAAGGTCGTTGACTAGAGAAGGAGGAGAAACTTATGTCAAGACTTAAAGACAGATACAAAGAACAAGTTTTTCCCGCACTTCAGGAAAAATTCCACTATGACAACGTGATGCAGGTCCCCAAGCTTGAGAAGATCACTCTCAATATGGGACTGGGCGATTGCAAGGACAACGCCAAGCTCCTTGAACAGGCAGTTTCCGAGATGGCTATCATCGCAGGACAGGCGCCTGTCATTACAAAGTCAAAGAAGTCCATCGCTAACTTCAAGGTAAGAGAAGGCATGAACGTCGGCTGCAAGGTAACTCTCCGCGGAGACCGCATGTACGAGTTCGCAGACAAGTTCTTCAACATCGCTCTTCCCAGAGTGAGAGACTTCAAAGGCGTAAGCAAGAATTCCTTCGACGGACGCGGAAACTATTCCATGGGCGTCAAGGAACAGCTGATCTTCCCCGAGATCGTTTACGATCAGGTCGAAAAGGTCAGAGGAATGGATATCGTATTTACGACAACGGCAAAGACCGACGAGGAATGCATGTTCCTTCTCCAGGCTCTTGGTATGCCGTTCGAGAAGTAGGAGGCGGCAAATGGCTAAGACAGCATTAAAAGTTAAGCAGAGCAGAACTCCAAAGTACTCTACACAGGCTTATAACCGCTGCAAGATCTGCGGAAGACCTCATGCTTATTTAAGAAAATACGGTGTCTGCCGTATATGTTTCAGAGAGCTTGCATACAAGGGTGAGATCCCCGGCGTAAGAAAAGCAAGCTGGTAGTAGGAAGGAAGGAGGCAATACTCAATGTCAATGACAGATCCGGTAGCAGATATGCTCACCAGAATCAGGAACGCTAACACTGCAGGACATGCGGAAGTCAGCATTCCGGCATCGAAAATCAAAAAGAATATAGCCGAGATCCTTCTCAAAGAAGGTTATATCAAGGCTTACGAAGTCGTGGCCGGCGACGTTCAGGATAACATCGTTATCACAATGAAATACGGTCAGGGCAAGCAGAGAGTTATAAGCGGGATCAAGAGGATCAGCAAACCGGGACTCAAGGTCTACGCAAAGAAAGACGAAGTTCCCAGAGTTCTCGGCGGACTCGGGATCGCCATCATCTCCACATCCAACGGCCTTATCACCGATAAGGAAGCAAGGAAGCTGGGAGTTGGCGGAGAAGTTATCTGCTACGTTTGGTAATAAGGAGGAGAAAAGCAAATGTCCAGAATAGGTAAAAAAGCTGTGACTGTTCCTGCCGGCGTAGAAGTAAAGATCAGCGATACGAACTTCGTTACGGTAAAAGGACCCAAAGGGGAACTTTGCCAGCAGATCAGTCCCTTGATCAAGATCAAGGAAGAAGGTACAGAACTCACCTTCACACCGGTGGATGACAGCCGCAAAGCTTCCGAGCAGCACGGACTTGCCAGAACACTGGTACACAATATGGTAGTCGGAGTAACAGACGGCTTCGAGAAGAAACTCGAAATGATAGGCGTAGGTTACAGAGCTGAAAAGAAGGGCAACACCCTCGTTATGCAGCTTGGCTACTCACATCCCGTCGAAATGGTAGACCCGGAAGGAATCACCACCACAGTGACATCTCCCACCGAGATCACCGTTTCAGGAGCAGACAAAGCACAGGTCGGCAACTATGCGGCAGTTATCCGCGCATGGAGATCTCCGGAACCCTATAAGGGCAAGGGAGTACGCTACGTAGGCGAATACGTACGCCGCAAAGAAGGCAAGACAGGAAAGTAGGAGGATCGCATAAATGGCTAAATTAAGCAGAAATGACAACCGTGTCGCAAGACATGAGAGAGTCAGAAAATACATAAGCGGAACTCCGGAAGTACCGAGACTCTGTGTCTTCAGAAGTTCCAAGAACATTTACGCTCAGATCATAGATGACGTAAACGGAAAGACCCTTGCAGCAGCATCCACTCTCGACAAGGACATCAAGGCAGAGTGCGGATACGGCGGAAACAAGGAAGCAGCAAAGCTTGTCGGCGAGAAGATCGGCAAGGTCGCAGTAGCAGCAGGTATCAAGCAGGTATGTTTCGACAGAGGCGGATATCTGTATCACGGAAGAGTACAGGAACTGGCAGACGGCGCAAGAAGCGCTGGGCTGGAATTCTAGGAGGAGGTAAAAATGAATAAGAACATTGACATCTCCAAACTTGATCTTAAGGAATCCATCGTAAACATCAGAAGAGTTACGAAGGTAGTCAAGGGCGGTAAGAACTCCAGATTCAGCGTTACAGTAGTAGTCGGCGACAACGACGGCCACGTAGGTCTGGGCCTGGGCAAATCTGTTGAAATCCCCGAAGCAGTGAGAAAAGCAAGCGAAGACGCTAAGAAGGCTCTCATCACAGTACCCATGGTAGGGACCACGATCCCTCACCAGCAGCTCGGAGTATTCGGCGCAGGAAAGGTTCTCCTGATGCCGGCAGCCGAAGGTACCGGAGTCATCGCAGGCGGCGCAGCCAGAACAGTTCTCGAGTTTGCGGGAATCAAGGACGTAAGAGCTAAGTCCCTCGGATCCAACAATGCAGGAAACGTTGCAGCAGCAACTCTCGAAGGACTCAAGGCTCTCAAAACTATAGAAGAGGTCGCAGCACTTCGCGGGCTCTCCAAGGAAGAAATCTTAGGATAGGAGGGAAAAGATCATGCCAAAAGCAAAAAAAGCAGCGGGAATGCTCAAAGTCACTCTCGTAAAGAGCACCATCGGTTCCACTCCTTATCAGAAGAAGGTCGTTGAAGCTCTGGGTCTCGGAAAGCTGAACTCATCTGTAGTTCTTCCGAACAGCCCGGCTACACAGGGAGCCGTCAACAAGGTATCCCACCTTCTCAAAGTTGAAGAAGCTTAGGAGGGCGCGAGATGAAATTAGAGAATTTAAAGAAACCCGAAGGTTCGACCTTCGCACCCAAGAGAAAGGGCAGAGGCCATGCAACAGGTAACGGCACAACAGCCGGCCGCGGCATGAACGGCCAGAACTCCAGATCCGGCGGCGGTACACGTCTCGGATTCGAAGGAGGCCAGATGCCCCTTTACAGAAGGATCCCGAAGAGAGGATTCACCAATCATTGGAGCAAAGAATACATCGGAGTCAACGTTGAAGCACTCAACGTTTTCGAAGATGGCACAGTAGTTACGCCGGAGCTTCTCTGCGAGAAAGGCCTTGCAAAGGGAAACTACTACGGGATCAAGATCCTCGGCGGCGGACAGCTGACAAAGAAACTTACAGTTCAGGCCAATAAATTCAGTGATTCCGCACTCGATAAAATCGCGGAAGCCGGAGGAAAGGCAGAGGTTATCTAATGGGAATGATCCAGACATTTAAACAAGCCTGGAAGATTCCGGAGATGCGTAAAAAGCTTCTCTTCACATTGATGATTCTTGTTATTTTCAGGCTTGGATCGAACGTACCGGTCCCCGGCATCAACAGAGCCATGATCAAGGCGATGTTCGACGCCAGCAACGCGGGACTCTTCGGTCTCTTCGATCTGTTTTCCGGCGGTGCCTTCGGCAATTTCACCATATTTGCCCTCGGCATTTCACCTTACATCACAGCTTCCATTATCCTGCAGCTTTTAACAGTAGCGTTCCCCGCTCTGGAAGAGCTCTCAAAGCAGGGTGAAGAAGGAAGAAAGAAAATGGAAAGAATCACAAGATATATCACGCTGGGTCTTGCAGCACTGCAGGGTTTCGGATATACCTTCGGACTTTTCAAGGACTACCTCACGTACAACGACGTACTGTCCAAGGTAGTCATAGTAATGATACTTGTAGCAGGCGCGTGCCTCACCATGTGGCTGGGTGAAAAGATCAACGAGCACGGCGTAGGAAACGGCATATCCATGCTGATCTTCGCCGGTATCGTATCCAGGATCCCCACAGGCATCACCAACACCTTCAAGAGCCTCAAGGAAGCCGGATGGGCCTTCCTTGGCACGAAGACCGTTGCGGACGACGGAACAGTCACCAGGACCATAGGTATCCTGACAGTTCTTCTCTTCGTGGTCTTTGCTCTTGCTGTAATAATCGGAATAATCATTATTACAGAAGGAACGAGAAAGGTGCCGGTACAGTACGCAAAGAGAGTTGTCGGCCGCAAGATGTACGGCGGACAGAGCACGCACATTCCTCTCAAAGTAAATCAGGCAGGCGTTATACCTATCATCTTTGCGAGCTCACTGCTTCAGGTACCGGCGACCATAGCATATATGGTCCCCAACTCAGGATATGCAAGATTCATTGAGAAGTACTTCTCCACAAACGGCAACCCCGGATTCTGGATCTACTTCGTCTTTGAGATCATCCTGATCATAGCCTTCACGTATTTCTACGGTACGATCAGCGTCAACCCGCCTGAGATCGCAGAAAACCTGAAAAACAACGGCGGATTCATCCCCGGACTCAGACCGGGAAAAGAGACCGCCAAGTATCTTGTCAAGATATGTGGCAAACTTACTATAGTAAGTGCTATATTCCTTGCACTCGTAGCTGCTATGCCTACACTTCTGCAGCACTGGACGGCACTTGCCATCAGCTTCGGCGGCACGTCCCTCATCATTGCTGTAGGCTGCTCGCTCGATACTGAGAGAGCCGTTGAGACGCAGCTCCAGATGCGCAACTATAGCGGATTCTTAAAATAGGAGAGCTAAACCATGAAGCGCGTTGTATTATTGGGACCCCCGGGAGCCGGAAAAGGCACCCAGGCGAAAAAGATAAGCGAAAAATACAATGTATTGCATATCTCCACCGGCGACATATTCAGAGCCAACGTCAAGGAGGGAACTCCTCTCGGACTCAAGGCCAAGGAATATATGGACAGGGGAGACCTTGTCCCCGATGAGCTGGTATGCGATTTGGTAGAAGACAGACTGACATGGGACGACTGCGAGAACGGTTATCTTCTCGACGGTTTCCCCAGAACGGTCTATCAAGCGGAGCACTTTGACCGCTTCATCGAAAGAAGAGGTCATGAGCTCGACCTGGTCCTCGATATCGAAGTTCCTGACGAGGTGATACTTCCTCGTATGGCAGGCCGCAGGGTCTGCCGCGGCTGCGGAGCTTCCTATCACGTAGTCACACATCCGCCCAAGGTGGAAGGCGTCTGCGACCTGTGCGGAGGCGAAGTCTATCAGAGAGATGACGATGCCGAAGAAACGGTGCTCGCAAGACTGAAAGTCTATGCGGACCAGACAAGTCCTCTTATCGAATACTATTCCAAGACCGGAAAGAACGCCGTCGTAGACGGAGACCGCCCGGTAGAGGAAGTGTTCGAAACAATATGCGCCCTTCTGGGAGATTAAGTCATGATCGTAGTAAAAAGTAATTCTGAAATCGAGCTGATGAAAAAAGCGGGGGAATGCGCCGCGGAGATATTCGAAGCGCTGCCTGCAGTCATCAGACCCGGAATGTCCACCAAAGAGCTGGACAGATGGATAGAAGATTTCATCCTTGAACGCGACATGATACCCGCATTTAAAGGTTACGGCGGATTCCCCGCCGCAGCCTGTATCTCGGTCAACGAGGAACTGATACATGGTATCCCGTCCAAAAAGAAGATCCTGAAAGATGGAGATATCGTATCGGTGGACCTCGGGGCCATATACAAAGGATTCTATTCCGATGCGGCAAGGACCTACCCGGTAGGCAAGATAAGCGATGAATGTGAAAAACTGATCAAGGTAACGAAGGAGAGCTTTTTTGAGGGACTCAAGTTCTGCAAAAAAGGTTATCGCATAGGAGACGTATCCCACGCGGTGCAATCTTATGCGGAAGCGGCTGGCTTCTCCGTTATCAGAGATTACACGGGACACGGAGTGGGGAGCGATCTTCACGAAGATCCCGCGGTACCCAATTACGGCAAGGCCGGACACGGACCGAAACTGGTCCCCGGGATGACCATAGCCATCGAGCCCATGATAGCGGCCGGCGACTATGACGTAGACGTACTGGACAACGACTGGACCGTCGTCATGAGCGACGGCCGCATGTGCGCCCACTACGAGAATACGGTGCTCATCACAGAAGGAGAACCCGTCCTTCTGACCTGCAGAGACATTCAAAACGGCTAAAGTTTGTAGTTACCGGAAAAGGAGGAAAGGCTGTATATGGCCAAAAGTGACAGTATAGAAGTTATGGGCACAGTAGTCGAGAGTCTGCCGAACGCAATGTTCCGCGTGAAGCTCGAGAACGAATTCATGGTGCTTGCCACCATTTCGGGAAAAATGCGCATGAACTTCATCCGCATTCTGCCGGGAGACAAAGTACGTATGGAGCTTTCTCCCTACGATCTTTCAAGAGGCAGAATTACTTGGAGAGATAAATAATCCTACACAGGAGGAAAATTAAATGAAAGTCAGAAGCTCAGTAAAACCTATCTGCGAAAAGTGCAAGGTCATCAAGAGAAATGGCAAGGTAATGGTCATTTGCGAGAACCCCAAGCATAAGCAGGTACAAGGTTAACCAAAGGAATACAGGAGGTATTATATGGCTCGTATAGCCGGTGTCGATTTACCGAACAATAAAAGAGTTGAAATCGGACTTACCTATATTTACGGTATCGGTCTTGCAAGCTCCAAGAAGATCCTGGAGAAGGCAAACATCAATCCCGATACCAGAGTAAAAGACCTTTCTGAAGACGAAGTCGGTGCTATCAGAAAGATCATCGATTCCGAGTACATCACCGAGGGTGACCTCAGGAGAGAAGTATCCCTCAACATCAAGAGACTGATGGAGATCGGATGCTACAAAGGGATCAGACACAGAAGAGGTCTGCCTGTTCGCGGTCAGAATACCAAGAACAATGCCCGTACCCGCAAAGGTATAAAGAAGACAGTAGGCAGAGGAAAGAAGTAAAGGAGGAAGCGCGTTATGGCAACAGTAAAAAAGACTGTACGTAAAAAGAAGAGAGAGCGCAAGAACATTGAAGTTGGTCAGGCTCATATTCAAGCTTCCTTCAATAACACTCTCGTAACATTAACCGACGCTGAAGGCAACGCCATCTCATGGTGCAGCTCCGGATCTCTGGGATTCAAGGGTTCCAGAAAATCCACACCGTTCGCATCACAGATGTGTGCCGAAACAGCAGCAAAGGCAGCGATCGAACAGGGACTCAAGAGCGTGGCGGTTTTCGTCAAGGGCCCGGGTTCCGGAAGAGAAGCTGCGATCAGAGCTCTGCAGAGCGCAGGACTGACGGTAACATCCATCAAGGATATCACCCCCATCCCGCACAACGGATGCAGACCTCCGAAGAAGAGAAGAGTTTAGTAAGGGAGGTAATTTGATATGGCAAGATACACAGGACCTTCCTGCAAACTTTGCAGAAGAGAAGGACAGAAGCTTTTCCTCAAGGGCGAACGCTGCTACGGCGGTAAGTGCGCCATGGAAAGAAGAGCATACGCTCCCGGTCAGCACGGCCAGGGCAGAAAGAAGTCTTCCACATACGGACTTCAGCTCCGTGAGAAGCAGAAGGCAAAGAGATTCTACGGACTTCAGGAAACTCAGTTCAGAAACTACTTTGACAAAGCTGAAAGAAAACAGGGCATCACAGGAGATAACCTTCTCATCATGCTCGAAACAAGACTTGACAACACCGTATTCCGTATGGGATTCGCATCTTCCAGAAAGGAAGCCCGTCAGCTTGTAACACACGGACACTTTACTCTTAACGGAAAGAAAGTTGACATCCCCAGCCTTCAGGTCAAGGCAGGCGACGTCATCGCCGTCAAGGCAAAGAGCACCGATTCTCCTAAGTTTAAGGAAATAAAGGAAATGACCATCTCCACTCCGGAATGGGTATCCATGGATACTGAGAAGCTCGAGGGCAAAGTGCTCTCCATGCCGACAAGAAGCCAGATCGATACTCCGGTCGCAGAGAACCTCATCGTCGAGCTCTACTCCAAGTAGTAGCCTGATCCCTTAAACCCATAAGTTCAAAAATTTGAATAAGGAGGAAATTCGAGTGATAGAAATTGAAAGACCAACAATTGAGGCTTTCCTCGATGAAAACGATCCGTGCTACGGAAGATTCGTTGTCGAACCCCTTGAAAGAGGTTACGGAAACACTCTGGGCAACAGCCTTCGCAGGATACTGCTGAGCTCGCTGCCCGGCGCAGCCGTCACGTCCATCAGGATCGACGGGATCCTTCATGAATTCTCGACGATCCCCGGAGTCAAGGAAGATGTGACCGAGATCATCCTCAACCTCAAGAAGCTGGCTGTTTCCCTCCACGGAGTGGACTCCAAGCGCACCCTCATCAACGTTGTAGGGCCCGCTGAAGTAACGGCAGCCGACATCATTTCCGACGGAGAACTTGAGATCTACAACCAGGATCTGCACATCGCCACTCTCGACGATAACGCAAGCCTTACCATAGAGATCAACTTCTCTACGGGAAGAGGTTACGTGCCCGCAGACCAGAACAAGGACGAGAGCACTCCCATCGGAGTGATCCCGGTAGACAGCATCTACACCCCCGTGCGCAAGGTCAACTACATGGTGGAGAACACCAGAGTAGGCCAGGTCACGGACTATGAGAGACTGATCCTTGAGATCTGGACGGACGGAAGCATTTCCCCGAAGGAAGGAGTCTCCATCGGAGCCAAGATCCTCGAAGAGCACCTCAAGCTCTTTATCGAGCTTGCCGAAGGCGGACAGAACTTCGAGATCATGTCCGAGAAGGAAGAAGACGTAAAGGACAAAGTCCTGGAGATGAGCATCGAAGAGATGGAACTCTCCGTACGTTCCTTCAACTGCCTCAAGAGGGCGGGTATAAACACTGTACAGGAACTCACACAGAAGACCGAGGACGAGATGATCAAGATCAGAAACCTCGGAAAGAAGTCCCTGGACGAAGTAAAGAATAAATTAGAAGAATTAGGTCTCGGCTTTGCGCCGAGCGACGATTAGATTCGAAAGGAGAACGAACGGCATGAAAGGATACAGAAAGCTCGGAAGGAATTCTTCCCACAGAGCATCCATGCTTAGAAATCTCGTAACGGATCTCTTCCGCTACGGCCGCATTCAGACAACTGACTGCAGAGCAAAAGAAGCCAGAAGAGAAGCCGAGAAGATGATCACTTTGGCAAAGAGAGGCGACCTTCACGCAAGAAGACAGGCTCTCGCATACATCAAGGACGAAGACGTTGTAACGAAGCTGTTCAGCGAGATCGCTCCGGGTTATGCAGACCGCAACGGCGGATACACCAGGATCTTAAAGCTTGGTCCCCGCCAGGGCGACGTTGCCGAAGCAGTATTTCTTGAATTAGTTTAAGAAAAGCTTTTAAGGCGCTTTCCTTTAAGGAAGGCGCTTTTTTTGTGTCCAAACGATCCGGGCAGCGCCTGCGTCAATATATGAGCAAATGAAAGATTCGGACAAAACAGCCCTAAAAGACTGAAAAAATGCGGACAGAATGTTTGTATCATTGTGCATAATCTGTTGACTGTTGCATGACATTGAAATGGAATATAATCAAAATGATGTGTAGTAAATTGTAAAGAGCAGGAGGGATGCTATATGGATGTAAAGGAAAGATTCGACCACAGGATCAAAATATGTCATGATGCCATATATATGAACGGGGCTCCCGAAAGAGTGCCTCATCTTTCAAGTTTCATGACATGGAAGATCGTAGACGCGGGATACAAGTTCAGCGAAGCGATGTATGACTGGGATCTCATGGAAAAGATCACCATGGACTTTGAAAGAAGATACCAGTTCGACTGTATACGTGAGCACGGAAACAGAAATCCGATCAAGATCGTCGAAGGCTTCGGTAAATCGAAGTACATCATCGACGATGAGCACTCTTTCATCAGCGCGGTGGATTTCGTTCTGATGGAACCGGGCGAATACGACGAATACCTAAGCGATAAGAGAAAATACATATACACCAAGCTTCTTCAGAGAAGGTTCGGTAAAGAACTGGCCGCAGCGACTCCCGAAGTGATGTACAAAGTCATACACGAGCTCAAAGCCTTCCAGGATTATAACGGAAGGATATACAGACGTATGGCGGAGGAACTGGGCGTTCCCAATATGTACGGTCCGGCAGTCGGCGGCTGCGCTCTCGAATCGGTAATGAACACGTGGAGAGGTTTCAAAGGCATGGCCATGGATCTGCGCCGCTGCCCCGAAAAGCTCGACGAAGTTTGCCGCAACCAGCTTGAGACCATGACTCTTCCCATGTACGAGATGATAAGAAAAGGCCCGGACGGTCCTACGCCGGGAGTTTCATTCGACACGACAGGCGGAAGCCTTTCCCATACCATGGTGAACAGGAAGCAGTATGAAAGATACTTCTGGCCAAGCATCAAGCCAGCCCTTGATCTGCTGGTAGAAAAGAAGAAGACCTCGTACTGGTTCACCCAGGGCGATTACAGACCCTTCCTCGACTTCTTCCAGGATCTGCCCAAAGGCCATCTGTGTATACACGTTGAGCTCGGAGATATCTTCGAGATGAGAAAACAGTATCCGAACATAGCCTTTGCGGGAGGTATCCCCATGACCATGCTCGGCGGCGGCACGCCCGAGGAATGCGTCGATATGACAAAGAGACTCATTGCGGAAGTCGGCGGAGACGGAGGACTCATCCTTTCCCAGGACAAGATGTGCTCCTATCCCAAGGACTGCACGAGAGAAAACCTTCTCGCAATAAGCGAATTTGTCCAGCACGGTGAGTATTAAACAGGAGGAACTTAAAATGGCAGACATAGATTTCACCAAATATCCCGAAGGGTTTGAAGCACTGTGCGATATGTGCGATTTCATTCCCGAAGAGAACAAAGCGGCCAGAGAGGCATTCGTAGACGGCCTTTGCGCATCGCTTCTGACGATCTAAAAAATACGATCAAGACAGGGCGCTTTCCTTTAAGGAAGGCGCCTTTCTTTTGTAAACAGGAATAGTATCTTTTTATAGCAGCAGGATCTCGAGTTTACTTGTAAAACATAGAATCGATAAAAAAACTCTTTACCATTCTGGACGGTAAAGAGTTTTTATTTACAAAACGATATTACTGTTCCGCGTTTTCAGCTCTTCTTTTTGCCAGTTCTTCACGTATGGGGGCCATACGTTTATCAGTAAGATTGTATCCGAAGAGGAAAATGACAGTTCCTATGGCAAGAGGAATTCCCGGTATAAGCGTTACAAGATTCAGCATCGCGTCAAGCATAGGCTGAGTGACCTCTGCTGTAGCGGAGAAACCGACTCTTGCCAGCGTCGACCCAACTATTGTTCCTACGCAGACAGATGCGATGGACCAGGATAATCCGCCCATAGACATAAAGAACGGAGCGATGGAGTATCCGGTCCTGTATTCGAATTCGTCTCCTATATCGACGTAAAATGCGCCTATAATGGACCCGTTGAGTCCGGAGAAGAATCTGCCGAGAGCTACAAAGAGTATTATTGCCCAGGCCTGTCCCACACCGATGAAATGACCGCAGATTAGGGATACGGCAAATCCGCCGTAGGACAGAACGTTCGTCGCTTTTCTTCCGAAGAGTTTTACGCAGATCGGACAGCAGTAGCTTCCAACGAGCATCCCTATATTTGCAAGGAAGAGGAACATAGTGAGCTTGTCAGGCTGCTTTACGTAGTAGGTCATATAGTAAGTGATGGAGCCTGTATACAGAAGCGTAGCGGATGCTTTACATGCGTCTCCCAGCAACAGCGAGATCGGGGATGTGTTTGAGGTATACGCTTTGATATAGATGCTGAAGGGGATCTTTTCTTTTTCAGGCGCCGGTTCTTCATCCTTTTGCTGAAGTTTTGCTCTTTCTATTTCACCGGCTTCCTGGACCTTGTAAAAATCGTAATCCTTTACGCATATCGCCTCGACCAACTGATAACCTATGCATGCGACGATGGAGTAGATAAGGTATACGACAAAGTATCCTTTTCCCTGGTCTCCCTGGCCTATAGCGGCTACGAGTCTTACTGTGAGCAGAGAACTGAGTACCTGGCCTAAAGTAGCTACGACGCTTCTCTTGGACGAAAGACGAACGGACTGAAGCGGGTCTTTTGTTATGTACTGAAGGGATGCAAGGGCCGCAGTATCTACGAAAGAAAGCATGAAACCGGAAATGACGAAAACGCCGACGTAATAGATGAACTGGACTGCGGGAGATGCCTGAACATTGACAAAGCAAAGTATCATTATGGCTCTTCCGAAGGGTTCGAAGAATTTGAGATAAGTGCCGTATTTTCCTGTCTTCCATTCCAGCTTACCGAGCATGACTCCCTTGATGGGAGCGTAGAAGCAGGAAATGAATCTGGAAATGGTGGTGATAACAGCCATCAGAGCCGGCGACATCATTACGATGTTCGTCAGAAAATAAAAGTAGAATGTGTTTGTGACGCTGTTGCACATGGTCATTCCCAGAGTGCCTGCGCCGAAGAACCATTCTCTCCATTGTGCGAACGGCTTATCCGCACTTGGTCTTTGTAATTCAGCCATTGATTTCCTCCTTAAAATAATATAGTATATGGATAATTATAGTGACGCGTCACTACGCTTGTCAACATAATAAATTGAATAAGATTTTATTTACTTGTAAACGATTATATAAATTTGTTAAAATTATAAAAATTACTGTTTTTGGGGGAAAATATGCCGGATCTGATCGATTCAAAGGAAAAATTATTAAGGACAGCGGAGGAGCTGTTTTTTAAATACGGTTATGAAGAAGTTTCGGGCAGGGGGATATGTGAAAAGGCCGGCCTTTCAAGAAGCCGACTTCAGTATTACTTTACTGACAAAAAGCAGCTTGCCTCTCTAATATTCAAAAAGAGTCTGGCCTCTTTTCATTACAATCTCAGCAAAGCTACGGACTATTCTGTTGAAAGAGGATTAAGGGATATACTTGAATACATGTCCTTGTCTATAGTGTGTTTGCTGGATATCGTTTCCAAGGACGCATCGCCTTCCTCCTTCTACAGTGAGTGTATGGATGCAGGGATTGCTGCCGTGGTCCTTCCGGGCTATCTGACACAAAGTATGGGTGTCATTAACAGAGAATCCGGATCTGAATATGACGAAGTACATATCATGACTTTCGCGAAAATATTTTCCAATGCGCTGAGCGCAAACACCAAAAAGTATAAGGAATCTTTTGAATCGAATAAGAATTCGAATTTCTTTGCAGAGATTTATTCCGATCTGTATATGAAAATGTTGGACATACCCCTGGAGGATAGAAAAGAAATCGTAAAGGCGGCAGTCGAAAAAAAGGAAAGCATCAATATTGTATTCCATTCCATGTACGAGGTGGAAGTCACCAAAATCTAAACTTTTTATCCATTTTTATTTCTCAGATACTTCAATAGTTCTTTTTTCATTGACATTGTAGTGACGCGTCATTATAATAACTTCAGGTGTTAGTGACGCGTCATTATTGTTTTTTTGTTTGGCCGACACCTCCAAACAGTTTTTGCTATTGTAAAGGAGATTGATTATGGCAGAAGTTCAACGTGAAACTGCTAAGAAGCCATTTCCGGTATGGAAAGAATGGCTTTACGGTACTGGTACACTTGGATTCACAATGTGTAACAGTGTTATGAACACTTTCTATTTTTACTTCCTTACAAACGTCGTAATGATGTCCCCGGGATTTATGGCTATCGTAACAACGGTATCCAGATTTGCCGGAGTCTTCTATGCTCCCATTAAGGGCGTCGTTCTTGGAAAAGCAGAATGGAAAGCAGGAAAATATGGTATGTACCTCAAATGGTTCGAGCCTATTTCCCGTATCCTGATGGTTCTGTGCTTCGTTAACATTCAGGCTAACCAGACAGTACAGTTCATCTATTATGTAGGCATCTTCGTAATTGCAAGTTTCTTCAGCACATTCGTAGATACAGCCGCACTTGCATCCTTGCCGTTCATCACTCAGGACAACCAGCAGAGAGTTAGACTTTCCTCCAAGAGAAGCGTTGTTGCTACTATCGGACAGGTACTGTACTCTCTTATCACAGTAAAGCTCGTTGCTTCACTTGGTAATGGCGATCAGGGCAAAGGATATCTGATGGTTTACATCATCTATTCCATCGTTGCTATCGTAGGTTACAACATCACAGCTCAGGTATGTATCAAGGATTACGACTTCTACAAGATTTCCGGAGCTGCAGCAGCAAACGTAGCAGAGACAAAGCAGCCTGTAAAAGAAAAAGAGAACATTCCTGCAAAGATCTACATCAATGCATACCTCAAGAATCCTGCACCTGTTGTCCTTTTCCTCGGCGATGCATGCAAAGCATCTGCATCTCTGGTATACGGCGGCGCTGCAACATATTATCTTACATATTACGTAAAGAACATCAACGCACTTACTATGTTCCTGTTCGTAGCTAATATGGGACTTCTCGTCGGAAGCTGGTGCTGCCCGCTTTCCGTAAAACTCGTCGGAAGAAAGTGGACCAACGTTCTTGCTTATGGCGGATTCGGCGTTTGCCTTATTCTCGGACACTTCATCGGAGTTGGTACTGCATGGGGAATCACGGCAGCTGTTGGCGCCGGAAGATTCTTCTCCGGACTCAACGCATCTATCATTGGTGCTATGAACGTAGATATTGCTGATGACTACGAATACAAGACCGGCTACAGCCTTACACCGTTCTTCATGTCGATGGGCGGACTTGGCTGGACTCTTGCATCTGTTGTAACAGGCGGCATCGTAGGCGGTACTCTTGCAAAAGTCGGATTCGACGCTGCAAAGGAAGTAACACAGCCCATGCTCGACGCTATGCTCAACCTGATGACATTCATTCCGGGAATTCCTCTTGCTATCGGTACGTTCCTCTTTATTATTGGATACAATCTTACTGATAAGCATATGGATATGGTACGCGCAGAGCTCGAAAAGAGACGTGCTGCCAAAGCTGCTGAGAAGGCAGAAGAGTAATAACATTCAAAGTATTACAGTTTAAAAATGATTCCCGGCTTTAATGCCGGGAGTCATTTTAGGAGAATAAAAAATGACATTAAAGGATATGACACCACATGAACAGGTCTTGTACAGATCGAGACTTTTCAGAGACGCCATTGCCTTCAGAGTACCTGACAGGACCCCGCATTTCAATTGTGCCGTAACCTGGAAGATCATAGACGCAGGCTACAAGTACAGCGAGGCGTTCAATGATTACGCTATAATGGAAAAGTGCGTCAGGCGTTTTTGCGAGATTTATCCATTTGATCTTCTTATGGATAACGGAGCCAGAAATCCGTTCAAGGTCATAGAATCCTTCGGTAAGGGATATTATTACTATGACGATGATTCGTGTGTAGTTGGCGTTGAACCTTATCAGCTTTGTCCTTCCGAGGATCTTGTTGAATACGCCAAGAACCCCGACAAATATCTTTGGGAAAAGACTCTCCCTGCAAAATTCCCCGATTGGGATGACAAGGGACTCGAAGATTTCCAGAGGACTATGGATGAACAGTTTGCATTCAACAACTATTCCATGGGAATGATGAATATAATGAGAGATGAATATGGAATTCCTTTTGCAAATTCAAGCCAGACCGGTTTTCCGGCATTTGCAATCGAGACCATGTTTACTGCTATCCGCGGGATCAAGGGTCTTGCTCTTGATATAAGAAGAAACGGAGACGCTCTCAAGGAAGCGGTCGATATTATCGACCAGAACGGTATTTATAAACTTATAGACAAAATTGCAGGACTCGAAGAAGGAACAGATCCTGAGACCTGCTATGATATATCGAGCATCATGCTTGCGCATACAGTGCTTAGTCCGAAATCTTTTGAAAGATACTACTACGATCCCATAAACAAGCTTGTCAATACGATCATCTCAAAGAAAAAGCAGTACAGGATCACTGTAGAGGGCGCCGGAAAACATCTCTTCGATTATTTCAGAGATTATCCTCAGGGCACATTGGCGATGCTTCTTGAACAGGACGATATATATGAATGCAGAGAGGCTCTTCCGAATGTATGTCTCATAGGCGGCATGGAGACCACTATGCTCAACGACGGAACCGTTCAGGAATGTCTCGATTGGTCTAAGAAGCTGATAGATGAGTTGACTCCCGGATTCATTTTTGGTGAGAATAAATTCATATCGTATAAAAACGATGCAAACGCTGAAAACTTCAAAGCTGTTTGTGATTTTGTTGCTTCATATATGAACAACAGATAGGAGAAGGATATGGGTAAAAACGTATATAAGGATTATCCTGATGGTTTTAATAAACTCGCAGAGGATCTTAAAATGCCCATGGATGATCCTATGTTTAAAAAAGTGATGTTATCTATGCTTGTCAGTACGTTGGCAAACAATTAGTAACACTATCTACCGCAAAATGAAATGAACCAGGTCTAGGCATTTTGTCCTTCTGGTTTATTTCATTTTTGTAGAAAAGGAATTACTTATGGAAAAAGAAAGTCTTTTTAAAACATTATTCAGAGAGGAAAAACCCTTTCGGATAGGCATTATCCTTTTTGGTCTGGGTTTGTTTATCGTTTTTGTATCTACCGTAGTGTTGAGAGGTATCGTAGCTCCATGGAAGAAGATGGTCAACATGGGCGGTATAATCGTATCGTTTGTAGGAACAGAAATGATCAGCAGATATATCGCTGCCATAAGCGCTGACGTACACGGAATATCTCTCGACAGATCCAAGAACAAAAAAGAGAAGAAGAGGTAAAATATGATCAATTTTTTCGGTAATATGCTACTACATGCAAAAGAGCTGACCGGAAGCTTTGTTGTTGCTATTATTTTTTATACTTTTGTCACAGCGCTTTTGCTTTCGCCCCTCATCAGAACGAATACTATCAACGTTCTGACCAGCAAAGCTCTTTCAGACAGGGTGGCGTCGATTTCAAAAAAGTATGCCAAAAACCCGAATACCAGAAACGCGGAATTATTCGAACTATCAACAAACTATGGAATAGCGGTGGTCTCATTCCCTTTAAGTTATATCCTGAAGGTATTATTGGGCTTTTTCATGACTCTGGGATTCAGACTTCCGGAAATCGCAGCAATGGATACCACCTTATCCGGATTCGACCTTTCGAAAAAGACCTATATGGTCTTTAAAGAAACTGGCTTCTCATTTCCGCTAGTAGTATTGATCATCTTCGCCTGTGTGGTGGAGATCGCTTATGATGCGGACGCTCTTGATGACTTTATCGTGGATCTTACAGGGATCTATACAGTCAAAAGGATAATATCTTTTGTCCTTGTCCTGGTGTTCCCGTGTGCGTTCCTCATATACTGGATCGGCTTTTTAATCATAGAACTGTTAGTCATGGCGTATGTCACCAGGTGGAGAGTAGACCACTATATCGAAAAGCTTAAGGCTCAGCTGAAAAGAAAGGGTAAGTCTATTTGATGCCGTATCGCCGGTCGTCGTAACGGTAAAGAAAACAGCAGGGCGCTTTCCTTTAAGGAAAGCACCTTTTATTTATGGTAAACAAATCGGCAGAAACTTTGGGCATATTGACAGTTTGCAAAAGATACCGATAACAAATATAATAGATAAGGAAACCAATTGGTATATCAATACCCGTATGTACATAAGGAGAAAAAAATGAGCGCAAAATTATTAAGCGGTAAAGAAGTCAGCGAAGCTATGCTCGCAAAGGTCCTGGAAGATGCTCAGATGCTCAAGGCACACAACATCGTTCCGACACTCGCTATCTTCAGAGTAGGCGAAGATCCGGGCAGCATTTCCTATGAGAAGAGCATCATCACAAGAATGGCCAAGAGCGAGATCGAGGTCAAATCCGTGGTATTCCCCATGGACGTAACTCAGGATGAATTCGTAGCAAAGATCAAGGAAGCAAACGACGACAAGAACGTACACGGCATCCTCATCTTCAAGCCTCTTCCCGAGCAGATCAACGAGGACGAGATCAAATACATGCTCGCTCCCGAAAAGGATCCGGACGCAATGAACCCGACTAACCTCGGAAAACTCATGATCATGGACAACGAAGGATTCTTCCCCTGCACGGCAGAAGGCGTTATGGAACTTCTCAAGTATTATGAGATCGACGTAAAGGGCAAAGACGTTACAATCATCAACAACTCCAACGTATTCGGCAAACCTCTTGCCATCATGCTCACAAACGAGTTTGCAACAGTTTCCATCTGCCACATCTTCACCAAGTCCTGCAAGCAGTATACGTCCCAGAGCGACATAGTCATCACAGGCTGCGGAGTATACGGACTGCTCACACCGGATATGGTAAGAGAAGACGCTATAGTTATCGACGTAGCAATGGCACAGAAGAAAGATGAGAACAAGAACTTCGTTCTCGATGAAAACGGCAAGAAGATCCGTACAGGCGACTGCAGAGAAGACATGGCAGACGCATGCGCAATGATTACAAGCGCCACTCCGGGATGCGGCGGCGGAACAGGCCCCATCACCACGGCCCTTCTCGCACAGCATCTGATCAAGGGCTGCAAGCTCCAGAACGGAATGAAGCTGTAATATATGCAGACCTTTTTAGAGAATTATCTGGTTCCTCTTATCTTTCTGGTCATAGCTCTTTTTTCCGGTCTGAGTATACGGAAACATATGAAAGCTAAGAAAGAAAAAGAGGCGGAAGCGGCAGCGATGCTGCAAAGCGCAGAAGAGAAAACGCCTGAAGAGGAATAGCAGGAAAAACAAAAAACCCGCTGACCCAAGTCAGCGGGTTTTATCATGTCTTTTGCTTTTAGGTCACGTCCACCAGGACCGCGAATACCACAAGTCTTTGGGTATCGTCTGTTGTGCAGGTGGACAGGGTAAGGATGCGGTTGTCCGCAGTCACGTTGTATCCCGGCTTTATGAAGGCATTGCCGTAACCTGAGATGAGCTCGAGGTAGCTGTTGATGCTTTCCGTGCTGCCGTTGTCCAGATAGGTAAGTATGTGCTTATCTCCTATGGTAGCCGTTTCGAAGACCTGATAGTGATACGTGGCTGACGGCGTATAGAAAGTCACGGTGCCGTAATTCTGGAAGAAGTCCCAGTTGGAGAAACTGTGAAGGGTACCGAACATATTGCCGTTGAGCATACTGTGTCCGTAGACTATGGTATCGAAGTCGCTCATATCCTTGTGGTTGAAGTTCTCTATATATACGGCTCCCTGTGGATCGTATTCGCCCAGATAGTTGTGGGTAAGATAGAAGTCCCTGTCGTCGTTCGAGAAAAGAACGGGATAGTTTATATTTGTTCCGTCCACTACGAGCCAGCCCATGATGTCGCTGTTGAGCGAGGTGAGTTCCGTGAAGTCCAGTACGAAGGGTTCGGGCTCGGCATTTTCTTCTCCCTGGCCGTCCGTATTATCTTCCTGGTTTTTCGAGTCTTCCTCAGCTGCTCTTTTTTCTTCTTCTTCCCGTCTCTTTCTTTCTTCTTCCAGCTGCTGCTCTATCTTTTTCTGCTGCTCCTCAGCTGCTCTCTGGCTCTTGTACGCCCTCCAGTAGTTGCCTCCGAGATGCCATGCGCTGTATGCGAAAACCGCCAGGCAGATGACTATCACCGCATAGCGTATTTTGTTCTTCTTTCTATTTTTTGTTCTTTCGAGTCTCATGGCTTTACGCAAATAAAAAAATCTTTAATCCTTTTCCCCGCACCCATTATATCAAATCCTGCGCGGGCTTTGATAAAGATATTGTGAAAAAGATAAGCTAAATATTACTAAAGAAAGAGGGCCGTTGTCAAATGCCAAGGGCGCGTATTTGTGGTAGAATAACAGCGTTATGAGAATATCGGGAATACAGAAAATGACGCTCCTGGATTATCCGGGACATATAGCGGCGACAATATTTACGCCGGGCTGCGATCTCAGGTGCCCCTTCTGCCACAACAGCGAGCTGGTACTGGACAATTCCGAACTGGAATACTATCCGGACGAGGTCCTGGGCTTCCTGTCCACGAGAACGGGTAAGCTGGACGGCATAGCCATAACCGGCGGAGAGCCCCTGATGCAGGAAGATATAGGAGATTTCATAAAGAAGGTAAGGGAACTGGGGCTTAAGGTAAAGCTGGACACCAACGGCACCTATCCCGAAAGGCTGAAAAACCTTCTTGACGCGGGCCTTGTGGATTACCTTGCCATGGACATAAAGAACTGTCCGGAAAAGTGGGCGCAGACCGCAGGCGTCAGCGGCGAGGGAGCGAAGATACTTTTCGAAAAGACCCTAAAGTCCATGAAATATATAAAGGAAAGCGGTATAGACTACGAATTCCGCACCACCATAGTGAAGGGTCTTCACGAGCTTTCGGACATGGAAGCCTTAGGACAGCTGGTACAGGGAGCAAAGAGATACTTCCTTCAGAACTTTACGGACTCAGGCGCCATACTGGAAGGCAGCTGGGGAGCCCACGACAAGGAGACTCTCCTTGCCATGCTTACAGTCATAAGGAAATACGTACCGAACGCCGAGCTAAGAGGCGTAGATTAGATGCAAAGATCCAAGAAAACGATCACATATATACTGCCCATAGTTCTGGCTGCCTTTCTGGCAGCCCTTTTGGCGTTTCCCGTGCTCATCGATATGAAAGGTGAGAAGGAGATCGCTATCGGCCAGCACGAGAGCTTCGAGGATCCCGGAGCTTCCGTGCGCTTAGGGCTGGGCAAAGTCAAGGCAGAAAGCGACGTGGATACGGAGCGTTTAGGCGATTATACAGTCACCTACAGATTCCTTACGGAAAAGGCCGTTAGGAAGGTCAGGGTGGAAGACAGGACGCGGCCTGTGATCATTCTGGAAGGCTCTTCAGAAAAGTATCTCGTTAAGGGAGAAGAATACGCGGAGGCCGGTTTCTCAGCTTCCGACGATAACGACGGAGATCTTACGGATAAGGTAGAGATACAGAGCGATCTCGATACGGAGGTGCCCGGAGAATACCATATAAGCTATACGGTGTCAGACAGCGCCGGCAATGCGGCAAGGGAAAGAAGAAAAGTGACCGTAGTTGAAAACGGACCCCTTTCCCAGGACAGGCTGTCCTTCGATCTAGGTCCCTTCTTCGACGACCTTATCTGCGGGGAAAGGGAATACGATGCAGAGAAGTATTCAAAACTACTGTATTTCGGAGATTCCTTCATAGGGAATCTTGGAGATTACGGAGTGGTCAGCTACGACCAGCTCTGGTCGAGAGGGTCTCTCGGGACGGACAGCGTATACGACGCGCCCATCACCGTTTACGGTTACTACGACGGAAACACCACTTTCTTTGATGCCATGGATGCTTACCGTCCGGAAACGGTGCTGGTGCTCCTTAACAGTGACAGGACCCTCCACTGGACGCCTGAATATATGGAAACCAGCTGCGACAGCTTCTACGGATATATAAAGGAAAGGTATCCTGATACCAGGTTCGTGATCTGCTCCATAACCCCTGTGGACGCCTACTACAGCGGCGAGTCCTGGATGCAGCAGGAAGGCTTCGACAGGAACGACAGGATAAACAAGATGAACGCCCTCATGTGCGGGCTGTGCAGAAAGTACGGCTTTCAGTTTATGAACGCCGCCGAGTGCCTCAAAGATCCTTCCACTGGCTGCTGCAGAGACGACTGCATAGGAGAAGACGGGATACACCTGAGCTACTCCGGATACAGCCTGATGGTGGAATATATAAAGAACCACATGGACTGGTGAAAAATTCAAAACGAAGGCTTGACAAAGAACCGTATCATTCATATAATACAGTTGTAAAGTGTATTAAGTAAGTGGTACGGTTTTAAAATGCTTGATTTCGAAAACTACAAACAGGAACAGGGAGTGCCTATATACCTGCAGCTCGTGAGCTTCATAAAAAGAGCCGTGGCTTCGGGCAGCGCAGAAGATGGGGAAGAGCTTCCGTCGAGGCGCTATCTTTCCGCGCGCCTGGGGATAAACCCCAACACGGTGCAGAAGGCTTTCGCCGCGCTGGAGCTCGAGGGTCTTGTTGACCCTGTACTTGTCCACATTGGTCAGGATGTCCTCCCGGCCGCCCACCACGGGTACGTCCT
>JAFRIQ010000037.1 GCA_017432725.1 Bacillota bacterium | reverse complement strand
TAGTCGGATGCTCAGGCGGCATGTATGAGAACCTTTGCATTGCAGCCGACATACTTGAAGGAGGCTCTGTGGGCAACGGATACTTCGACCTGTCGGTCTACCCCTCGTCCGCTCCCATAAACCTGGCTCTCCTTAAAAACGGCATCTCAGCAAAACTGACCGAGGCCGGAGCAGTCATAAAGCCCTGCTTCTGCGGTCCCTGTTTCGGAGCCGGAGACACTCCTGCAAACAACACCCTTTCCATAAGGCATGCGACCAGGAATTTCCCGAACCGCGAAGGCTCAAGGCCCGCCGACGGACAGATAGCCGCAGTTGCCCTCATGGATGCGAGGTCCATAGCTGCAACGGCACTGAGAGGCGGCGTTATAACCGCTGCAAGCGATATACCCTACGAGGAAAAGGAACATCCCTACTTCTACGACGGCAGCATATATGAAAAGCGCTGCTATTTCGGATTCGGAAATCCGAAGCCCGATACTCAGCTGCGTCTTGGTCCAAATATAACCGACTGGCCGAAGATGCCAGAGATGAAGGACGACCTGCTTGTACGCTTCTGTGCGGTAATAGACGATCCGGTCACTACGACGGACGAACTGATCCCGTCGGGAGAAACATCGAGTTACCGCTCAAACCCCGTCAAATTGAGCGATTTTGCCCTTTCAAGGCGTGTCCCGGGCTACGTTCCGGCAAGCAAAGAAGTCAGAACTATGGCAGAGTCCATTACAAGCGATTCCCCTGCCTCTGAGATCGCATCCCTTGCGGAGAAACTATGTACCGATACAAAGGATCTCTCCGTGGGAAGCTGCATCGTTTCGAAGCGGCCCGGAGACGGTTCCGCAAGAGAACAGGCAGCAAGCTGCCAGAAAGTGCTTGGCGGCTTTGCAAATCTCTGCTACGACTACGCTACAAAGCGCTACAGATCCAACTGTATCAACTGGGGCATCGTGCCCTTCACTATGGATGAAAAAGAAAGTTTCGATTTCGAAGAAGGAGACTGGCTTTACATCAAGGGTCTTCGCAGCGGTATATTGAACGGACAGGAAGAATTCGAAGGAAAGATAATATCCGGAGACAGTATCAGGAATATAAAACTGTATTGCAGAGATCTGTCTGAAGAAGAAAGACTCATACTCACTGAAGGCTGCCTTATGAACTATTATGCGGCCGGCTACGGTAAGTAGATTTGGAGGATATATGGAAAAGATAAAGATGACTGTTCCCATCGTAGAAATGGACGGGGATGAAATGACGAGAGTCATGTGGAAGATGATCAAAGATAAACTCATACTGCCTTTCGTCGATCTGAAGACCGAATATTACGACCTGGGACTTCTCAGCAGGAACGATACAGATGATCAGATCACCATCGACGCAGCCAATGCCGCTCTGAAATACGGCGTCGCTGTCAAATGTGCGACCATAACGCCCAACCGTCAGCGAATGGAAGAATATCCTCAGCTCAAGAAGATGTGGAGATCTCCAAACGGAACGATCAGGAGCATTATGGGAGGAACGGTATTCAGAGAACCCATACTTGCCCCCTTCCTACAACCTGCAGTAAGAAAGTGGACAAAACCTATCACCATAGCAAGGCATGCTTACGGAGATATTTATTCGGCAGTCGATCTCGCTACGGAAGAAGCAGCTGAATGCAGACTTGTTCTCGCCTCCGATAGAGGAACCGAAAGAGAGTATCTGGTCAAAAAGACAGACGGCCCTTCTGTTTTTCTTGCTCAGCACAATACCAGAAGCAGCATAGAAAATTTCGCAAAAGCGTGCTTTATGTACGCCTGGGATACCAAGCAAAGCCTGAAATTCGCCGCAAAAGATACCATAATCAAAGAATATGACGGAATGTTCGTCGACGTATTTGAAAAAGAATACGAAAAGAACTGGAAAGCTAGGTTCGAAAGAGAAGGCATAAAATACGGATACACATTGATAGACAGTGCAGCAGCGGCCCTAATGACATCCGACGGCGGTTATGTGCTGGCTCTCAAGAACTATGACGGAGACGTACTCAGCGACCTCGTTTCTGCCGCTTTCGGGTCCATAGCCATGATGACTTCTGTACTGGTCAATCCCGAAGGCAAATATGAATTCGAGGCTGCACATGGAACCGTTACGGACCACTACTACAGATATCAGAAAGGCGAAAAGCCTGCAACGAATCCGACGGCGACCATATTTGCCTGGACCGGTGCTCTCCGCAAGAGAGGTGAAATGGACGTGAATCATGAACTCATGGCCTTCGCTGACAGACTTGAGCGTGCGACTCTCGACGTTCTGTCCGAGGGTTACGTATCAGAAGATCTGGTCCCTGCCCTCGTTCCTGGTTTTGAATTCAGGGTCACAAGCGTAGAAGATATAATTGACAAGATCGCTGGAAAACTATAGACATACGACACGAAAGGCCCCATATGAATCATATGGGGCCTTTTTTCATGCTTTATAACTATTATCAGGATACAGGCGTTACTTCTCCGTTTATATCTACTTTGAAGGGTTTAGTCAGGAGCTCTACTGCCTCTTCTCCGTCTACGCTATACCCTGAGAATATGGTAATATTGAACGTCCATTCGCTCTCGTACGGGTTTTCGGTGATATAGATATATAACAGTATCTCTCCGTTATCCTGGACCGATTCCATACCGATATAATCGCTGTCGGAAGTCAGACTGGTCGAGAACCACATATGGTAAACATCCATATTGAGAGAAAAACGAGCAACATGACTATCAGAAGTATGATCTACTGACACCAGAGATATATCAAGGAGCATCAGACCGCAGGCATCGCACTTATAGTCTCCGTTTCCGTCATGATGATCTATCATTGGGATGGATGTTTCCTGCGATAATCCGCATCTTGAGCATACTATCGCTTTTGCACCTTCTTCCGTGCAACTGGCTTCCCGTATTACCGTCTCTTCACCCCAGTCATGTCCCAACGCAGCGATGACGGTCTCCTGCGATAATCCGCATCTTGAGCATACTATCGCTTTTGCACCTTCTTCCGTGCAACTGGCTTCCCGTATTACCGTCTCTTCACCCCAGTCATGCCCCAGTGCAGCAACGACGGTCTCCTGCGCCTCATTGCACCTTGAGCATCTGATCTCCCTTAGACCGTCTTCTGTACACGTCGCTTCTTTTACTGTGGTCTCCGGACCCCAGTTATGACCGAGCGCTGCAATGGTCGTCTGCCGCACTTCACTGCACCTGGTACATCTGGCCTCTCTGAGTCCTGATATGGTACAACTAGCTGCCCTGACAACTGAATCAGGCCCCCAGCTGTGTCCGAGAGCCGCTATCACCTGCTCCTCTACAAGCACTTTTCCGCAGACAGAACAGACTACCGATCTTGTATGACCATCCTCCGTACAGCTTGGTTCAAGAGCTTCATGTTCAGATTCCGTATGCTCCAAAAGAGGTATATCTTCGTCTTTGGTCGCATCGCATATCTTGCAGAAAAAGCGAAGCACGCCCTTTTCCGCACAAGTCGGGTCCTTTATCACGACGCCCTCGTCTTCCCAGATGTGGTCCGCTGAAGCAGAAAGTTCTCTCATAGAACTTGATGAGGGCTCGGAACCTATGCCTTGATTGAAATCTCTTATGAAACTCTCCGGATCTGACATCGCCGCAGAAGACTCCACAATGATTATCCCGGCAGCAGCCACAGCAAGACCCTTTGAAACGTTTTTTACGGCATCCTTGACATTATTCTTGAACACAAAACGTTTCCTTCCCGAATTTTTAAGGAAAGGACCGTATTCGGAATACTCCTTTGCTTTGTATACTGAGATATTCTTTTGTCCTTCAGGTTCAAACTCGTTCAAATGAAATCCTTTCGTCATTTAAATAACTGACATATTTATAATATTTCGTGTTTTTACACAATGTCAATAAGATGAGGAAAATATCACTTGCATTATTGGGTTTCAGGTAGTATCCTATCTGCGTGATATTTGACGAAAGTGGGGTGAATATATCATGGCGAATATCAAATCAGCAAAGAAAAGAATCAGTGTCATCAACAAGAAGACCGTCTATAACAGACGCGTAAAGAGCAGCCTCAAAGCTATCACCAAGAACTTCTATTCCGCTCTTTCAGCAGAAAAGTTTGACGTAGCAAAAGAAAAGCTCGCTCTTGCAGAAAAGAAACTCATGCAGGCAGCTGCAAAGGGAACCATTCATAAGAATACCGCTTCCCGTAAAGTTTCCAGAATGACACTCGCCTACAACAAGGCAAAAGCTGAGTAATCTCACCCGTCCCCACAAGCGTATAAGTTAAATGCGCATTTTAAAACCCGGAATGTGTCTCCCGGGTTTTTATTTTTCTATTCTTCTATTATCCTGTTGAACTCTCTGCATCTTCCGGGGATATCATCCGCCCCGAAAACAGCTGATCCTGCCACCAGTATATCCGCTCCTGATTCTGCGAGCATCTTCGCGTTATCCAGATTTACTCCCCCGTCTACTTCTATGAGGAAATCCAGTTCTTCTCTTTTTCTTATCTCATCAAGTTCGCATACTTTCAATGCCGTATATGGAATGAATTTCTGTCCTCCGAAGCCGGGATTCACGCTCATGACCAGGACCAGATCGACTTCACCGAGGACACATTCTATAGTAGATACGGGAGTAGCCGGATTGAGTGCCACACCTGCCTTACATCCCAGTTCTTTTATCTGAGAGATCACCCTGTCGAGATGTACGCTGGCCTCCTGATGTACAACGATAAACTCAGTCTGAGGAGTTACGAAATCCTCTATCCGCTGTTCGGGATGTTCTATCATCAGATGCACGTCGAAAGGAAGCGATGTCTTTCCGACAAGGCTTTTTACTACAGGCCCGCCGAAAGTGATGTTAGGTACGAAACGGCCGTCCATAACGTCCATATGTACGTATGAAGCGCCGCCCTCCTCTATGAGCGCTACCTGAGATGCAAGTTTTGAAAAATCCGATGATAATATCGATGGCGCAAGTTTAGCCATTGCTTTGGTCCCCTTTCAGTCAATACTTCTTTCTGTCCTTAAGTTCCTTGAACATGGTCCTGTAAGACTCATATCTACTTTTTTGTATTTTGCCTTCCCTTACCGCATCCTTTACGGCGCATTCAGGTTCATTCAGGTGCATACAGTTGTCGAATCTGCATTTGCCAAGATATTTTTCAAACTCCGGGAAATACAGGGCAAGCTGCGTTTCGTCAAGTTCGGGAGTCTCAAACGAAGTGAAACCCGGCGTATCGAATAGGAAAACATCCTCTGCAATAAACAGTTCCGAATGTCTCGTGGTATTCTTTCCTCTAAGAGTCTTTTTTGAAATTTCGCCTACTTCCGCATTTTTGCCTAATAATGCGTTCGTAAGGCTCGATTTGCCGACACCCGAAGGTCCTGCCAGAGCCGCCTGCTTTCCTTTTATAGCTTCCTTAAGTTCGGAAAGGCCTTCACCCGTCTTTGCGGATACGCAGAATACGGGATATATTTCCTCGTAGATAGCTGCAACGTCTTCAGGAGAAGCAAGATCTTCCTTGTTTATGCATATTACTATTTCCGAATTTTTAAGTTCAGCTGAAACAGCCATACGGTCTATGACGTAGGTCAGAGGTTCGGGATCTTTTGCGGCTGCTACGATGATGCAGACTTCCACGTTTGCGATAGGCGGCCTGTCATATTCGTTCAGTCTCGGAAGTATGGAATCCACAGTTCCTGCCAGCATCGAAGGATCCGAAGCCGTTGAAAGTGTGTCTTCAGATACTTCGACCATGTCTCCCACCATGGGAGTCTGACCCTTTATCCTGAATTTTCCCCTGGCTTTGCATTCGTATATCCTGCCTTCAGCATATATGTAATAGAAGCCGGCTATTCCCTTTATGAGCTTCCCTGTCATCAGTCGTTCACGCTCACTGTTCCGCTGCTGAAATCGATATTGTAGCTTATGGTTGTATTATCTATGACCACAACGGCGCTTCCCGTTCCTTTGCCGTGTACCTTGTATTCCACAGAGTTCATACCGATGGTCTTTTTGAATGTTTCCTGAGGCCACTGAGTAACGCCGCCGGCATTGTTGAAGTTATCCCTGACTATTATGGCGATAGTATGATCTCCGTTCTGATATTTGCTCACGTCGATAGAAAGCGTTACGGTCTCTTCTCCATCGGCTATAGTTGCTCTTACGGTAAGGAGGAACTCCGTTCCTTCCGTGACGTCGTCATAGGCTCCCGGATTCTGAGAAAGCACACTGCCTCTTTCAATGCCCGAGTTATAGTCTTCTCTGTAATTGACCGTATAGGTACAGCCTTTAGCCGTAATAGCGTTCGCTGCGTCCTGAAGGGTCATTCCAACTACGTTTATGCTGAAACTTTCCTCTGTCTTATTTTCGCTCTCGCCCTTAGATACGACCATGTTGACCGCGCTGCCCCTCTGCAGAGTCGTGCCTGCGACCGGAGAAGTGGAAATGACGTATCCTTTTTTAACGGTATCGCTGTATACCTCCGATACAGAACCGACAGTAAGACCGTAATTGACTATTTTCTTCTTTGCCTCCGACAGTTCCATGTTCCTTACTTCGGGAACGTTGGTTCCGGGATTCTTTCTGGATACGTTTACCTTTACGGTGGTGCCGGGCTTGACCACGGCTTCTTTAAGCGGCGACTGGCTGAGGACCGTACCTTCGTCATAATTATCGTTAACGAGTTCGGAATCTTTACTGATCTCCAGCCCGAGATCTTCAACAGCCTTCGCTGCTTCATCGTAGCTCATTTCGAAAAGATCGGGGACGGTAACTGTCCTGTTGGCGTATCTTATGGAATCGACCAGCACGTCGACAAGGCTCCATACTGTCGGGACCAATGCTATTATGAAGGCAGTCGTAAGAGCAAGGCTTCTTATCCTGAGTTTAGAAAGGAATCCTTTGCTGTCTGTCTCTTTATGTTCGCGGGTTTCCGGCTTTTCTTCCTCAGGAACTATAGGTTCGTATTTGACCAGTTTCGAGTACTTTACCAGGCTCAGCGCTACGATCATGTCATCAGCGGAAGCGAAACGTTTATCCGCGGATTTTTCGGTAGCTTTAAGTATGATATCCTCAAGGTCCTGAGGCATATCGAATGCAAACTTTGAAGGCGGTATTATGGGCTCGTTCATGTGCTTTACAGCAACCTCGACGGCATTTTCTCCGTCGAAAGGAACTCTGCCCGTGACCATCTCATACATTACTATGCCCAGACTGTATATATCGGTGCGCTCGTCTACCGCTATGCCTCTGGCCTGTTCCGGTGAGAAATAGTGGATGGAACCCATAACGGCTTCCTGCTCGTCCCCGGACATTTCCTGATCGGGATTCACTCTCTTAGCTATACCGAAGTCCGTCAGCTTCGCTACCCCGTCGTAGGTCACCATTATGTTGTGCGGTTTTATGTCTCTGTGGATAAGACGGTTCGCATGCGCCGTCTTGAGCGCGGATGCGATCTGCCTTCCGTAGGAAACTACCGTATGGGAGTCGAGTTTCCCCTCTCTCTTGATTATCTCCGAAAGAGTCTCGCCTTCGACGAGTTCCATTACGATGTAGTGTATGTTTCCTTCCTGCCCGACGTCGTATACCTGTACGATATTGGGGTCCACTATACCAGCTACCAGCTGGGATTCACGAAGGAAACTTTCTATGAAGGATTCATCTTGGGTATATTCGGGGCGGAGTATCTTGAGCGCGACAAAACGGTCGAGAATACGGTCCTTTGCCTTGAAAACAACGGCCATTCCTCCCTCGCCTATTTTCTCCAGTAATTCATATCTTCCTGCAAGTATTCTGCTGCTCATCTAAAACTCCTACTGGATCCTGATACAAACAACGGAAATATTGTCCTTGCCACCGGCTTCGTTTGCGCTGTCTATGAGCTTTATGGCAAGATCGTGCATTGTATTGGTAGTTGTAGCCATCGCGGCTATCCTTTCGTCGGGGACCTCACCGTGAAGCCCGTCGGTGCAAAGTATTATAGTGTCTCTCGGGAACAGATCCAGAGTGAAGAAATCCGGATGCACCTCCGTATCCCCGCCTATAGCTCTGGTGATCATATTTCTGTCTACTCTTTGAAGAGCTTCTTCCTTGGTTATATGACCTTCCCTTATCATCGTCTGAACGAAAGAATGATCCTCCGTTATCTGATAATACTTACCGTCTCTTATGAGATAGGCTCTGCTGTCTCCTACGTTCACGAAATACGCCGTGTTGTCGCGGATATAGCAAAGGACCGTGGTGGTAGCCATACCGAAATTACCCGGTTCGCTGACTGCCTTCTCATGCACCAGGCTGTTTGCGCCTGAAAACAGCTCTTTGAAATAGTTCTTCAGATCTGTTCCGGTCTTTGCTTCTTCTATGGGGTTAAGACACACGAACTGGGCCATATATCCTACGGTCATACGGCTAGCAAGTTCTCCGGAGTTCTGTCCGCCTACTCCGTCCGCGACTATGAAGATCTTTTTATCCGGAATGACGAATATGGAATCTTCATTGTCTTTTCTTCTTTTACCTTTGTCTGTTTTGAATCCTACGGTGATCAATCGATCCTCCTTGATATTAAGGTCTGCTTCTTTTGATGAGGCATATGTAAAAGCCGTCGTGACCGCCTTTTTCTGTCATCAGCTGCCTTGAAGCAACGACTTTATATTCTTTTTCTATATATTCTGTCCCAAGTATATGGGAATCGACTAGATCGCAGTTCTTTACGATATCTTCGTTCTCTGAAGGGTCGACTGTACATGTACTGTACAGCACGTATCCTCCGGGTTTTACGTATCTGAGAGCGTTTCCCAAAATGCTTCCCTGACTCGATATTTTATCAGGCTTCCTGTATTTTATTTCAGGATTTTCTCTTAGAGTCCCAAGCCCCGAGCAGGGCACGTCTGCCAGTACGTAATCGGCAGTGGATTCAAATTCCGGGTCGAAGACCGAAGCATCTTTTATAGCTGTTTCTATGCAATCTATACCCAGCCTTTCAGCTTCTTTATTTATTAGTCCGACTCTGTGTCCGTATATATCGAAAGCCAGTATTTTCCCCTCGAAGTTCATCATTTCGGCCATTGCGCAGCTTTTCCCTCCCGGAGCAGCGCAGAGATCTATGACGGTGCTGCCGGGTTTGGGACCGAGCACGCGTACTGCATACTGAGAGGATTCGCCCTGTACGGAGAACAGCCCTTCTTTGTACATTTCCGTATCGAGAAGACCGCTCCCTTTCACATATACAGCGTACGGGCTCAGAAGACCGCTTTTATCTATGACTTCTATACCTTCGCTGAGGAGTTTCTCTATAAACTCATCTTTAGAGATTTTCATTCTGTTTATGCGAAGACACATAGGCGCCGGCGTATTCGATGCAGAAAGCATCCTTTCACAAGCATCGAAGCCGTATGCCCCGGTCCAGAGCCGGGCTATGTCTTCGTGGACTGAATATCTGACCTTCAGATACTCAGTATCCTCTTTATCCGGATAAACGAGGGTCTTTCCTTTTCTCTGAAAACTCCTGAGAACTGCGTTTATGAAGGATTCGGATCCCTTTTTGAAAGCTTTCGCCAGCTCTACTGTTTCGTTTATAGCCGCATGATCTTTCTGACCGTCCATAAGAGCGAGCTGATAGAATCCCATGCGGAGCCATATCCTTTCCGAAAGGGATATCTTCGGCTTTTTTAGGAATTTATCTATGTTGTAATCCAGAAGCGTCCTATTCCTGAGAACTCCGTATACGATCTCTCTGACGAAAGCGGGAACGGCAGCCCCTTCTTTGCTGATGCGTTTTTCAGCGGCAAGATTGGACCAAACGCCTTTTTCTTCGATGTCTTTAAGTGTCAGGAATGCAATGCGTCTGTCGTTATCCAAAAGAATACCTCCGAAGATCAAGCTCCCAGAAAACTGCCGTTTTCTATCCTGTTCCCCAGCAGATACGCCGATGCATCCATAACCTTTTTACCCGGCGCCTGAAGTCTCTTTACAAGAACGGCCCCGTCGCCGCAGGATACCAGTATTCCCTTTTTGTCCGCAGATATGACCTGTCCGGGGGAGAAACTTCCGGAAACGGATACGCAATCGGTCTCAAATATCTTGAGAACTTCTCCGTCCCTAATCGTCCATGCCGCCGGAGAATCGTTAAATGCCCTTACAAGCCTGTCTATCTCTGCAGCGGTCTTTGTCCAGTCAATCTGCCCTTCTTCTTTCCTGACCATCTTTGCATAACAGCTTTCGCCCTCCTGAGGTACTGCTTTTATGCTTCCGTCTGCTATACGAGGAAGGGTTTCTATGAGGAGCTGAGCGCCTTTTGCCGACAGTTCCTCAAAAAGCTGGGCTGAAGTTTTATGATCTATTTCAGTAACGGTCTTTGCGTACATATCTCCCGTATCGAGACCGGTATCCATATGCATCAAAGTAACTCCCGTTTCCTCTTCTCCGTCAAGAACTGCTCTTTGTATGGGAGCGGCGCCTCTGTATTTAGGAAGCAGAGATGCGTGTATATTAACGCTTCCGTATCTCGGCGCATCCAGTATATCTCCGGGGATGATCTGGCCGTAGGAATAAACAACGGCAAAATCTGCATCGGCCGCTTTGACACGCTCCAATGCTTCTTTGTCTTCCCTGATCCTCTGAGGAGAGATCACGGGTATTCCCAGTTCTTCGGCTTTCATCTTGACCGGACTTTTCTGTACTTTGTTCCCTCTTCCTTTCGGCTTATCAGGCTGCGTGATCACAAGTTTTATGTCGTGACCGGCATCCAGAAGAGCCTGGAAAGGAACACACGCATAATCCGGCGTCCCGATGTATATGATCTTCAAATACGGATCTCCTTACTATTCTTTTTTCTCTTCCACTTTACGGAGATTGTCGGCTTTGCTGGTATACACTATCCCGTCCAGGTGGTCTATTTCGTGACAGAATGCTCTTGCTTTGAAATCTTCAGCTTCATATCTTTGCTTCTTACCGTTTCGGTCAAGAGCTTCGACAACGACTTTCTGAGGTCTGTGAACGTCACCGTAATATCCGGGAACGGAGAGGCATCCTTCGCTTCCGTACTGGTCACCTTCCTGGCTTATTATGACGGGATTGATAAGTTCATATACCTCGCCTTCGTCCACCTCTACCACGCACACTCTTCTGAGTACGCCGACCTGAGGAGCGGCAAGACCTACTCCGCCTTCCTCACGCATGGTATCCACTAGGTCGTCCAGAAGTGTCCTTATCCTTTCGTTTACTTCGCTTACCTCTCTTGATACCTTGTTCAGCTGGGGATCTCCCTCATAGATGAGTTTTCTTATTCCCATAAATATCTCCTTATATTAGCTGAATGAGAATGGATTTATATCCACAGTCATCAGTTTAGATTTATCCTTTGCTTTTTCGTGCTGCTCTTTGAGCTGACGCACCAGAGCAGTGATGTTTTTTCTGTTGCCGGAGGGCGTCTTTATGAGGATCTGGTACCTGTAAAGGCCTCCCTGGCGCATGAGCATAGGCGCTGCCGGTCCTAAAACGTAGGTCCCTTCCGGAACTTTGCTTCTGAGCCACTTCGCGCATCTGCCGGCATATTCCATAGCTTTTTCATCATCCTCGTCATGGATGACTATCTGAAATATCTCGGTGAAAGGCGGATATTCCGTCGCTTTTCTTATGGCTATCTCATCTTCGAAGAAAGCATCGTAGTCGTGCATTGCCGATGCTGTGAGAGCCCTGTTATCAGGGGAATAGGTCTGGATTATGACCCTGCCCACTTCATCGCCTCTTCCTGACCTTCCAGCTGCCTGGGTAACGAGCTGGAAAGTTCTCTCCGAGGACCTGAAATCCGGTATATTGAGCGTCACGTCTGCGCTTATGATGCCGACAAGACCGACGTTCGAAAAGTCGAGACCTTTAGCTACCAGCTGAGTGCCTATGAGTATGTCGGTCTTACCGTTTCCGAATCTTTTTAATTTGCTTTCAAGCTCCCCTTTTTTCTTTATACTGTCAAGATCCAGTCTTTCTACAGTTGCTTCGGGAAACAGTTCTCTGGTCTTTTCTTCGAGCTGCTGAGTTCCGACTCCGTAACCTCCTATGAGCTTACTCCCGCAAACAGGACAGGTTCTTGGCATCCTTATCTTCCTGCCGCAGTAATGGCACTCGCACAGTCCCGTATCCTTATGATACGGCATACTGATGCCGCACTCTCCGCATTTCAGGACGAAACCGCATTCTCTGCATGATATATACGTAGAATAACCCCTCCTGTTCAGGAAAAGGATCACCTGCTTTTTCTTTTCCAGCGCTTCGGATACGGCGTCTGCCAAAGTTACGGAAAACATGCTTCTGTTCCCTGCTTTGACCTCTTTCGACATATCCACTATTTCCACTTCCGGAAGAGATACCTTGTTATACCTTTCTTTCAGTTCTATTCTTTTGAATATGCCTCTTTCAGACCTGTAATAGTCGACTACCGAAGGAGTTGCCGAACCAAGCACAAGGACTGCTCTGTGATCTATAGCTCTTTTTGTAGCGACTTCCAGGCAGTCGTATTTTGGGTTCTTGTCCGATTTGTATGAAGTTTCATGTTCCTCATCGAGAACTATGAGCCCTATATCGTCAAACGGCGCGAAAACGGCGGATCTGGCCCCTATAACGACCTTGACTTCGCCCTTTTCGATCCTCTTGTATTCCACGCTTCTCTGAGCCGGTGTCAGCTTGCTGTGCAGCACTGCGACGCTTTCTTTCCCGAATCTGCTCATAAATCTGCCTACGAGCTGAGGAGTAAGCGATATCTCCGGCACCAGGATTATGCCTTGTCTTCCTTCATCTATGACCTTCTGCATAGCCTGAAGGTATACCTCGGTCTTGCCGATTCCGGTGACTCCCTTGAGAAGGAATACTTCGTGCTTTCCTGCAGAGATATCATTTTCTATGCAGCTGAGGACTTTTCTCTGTTCTTCCGTAAGCACTTTCGGCTGGGAATCTGCTTCGCTGAGTTCTATATTTTCGAAAGGATCCTTCGTCTTTCTTTTTACTTCGGATACGGGGAGGAAACATTTCAGTGCCTCGATATATCTGCAGATATATCTTTCCCGCATCCAGAGGGCTGTTCTTACGGCTTCTTCTGTAAGACAGACGTCTTTGTCGATACCTGATATCTTTTTTATCCTGATCTTTTTTCCGTCAGCTGATATATCGGGCGCAGCATCGCTGAGGCCGACCACGTATCCTTCGGTCTCTTTATTATGCATACCAAAAGGCACTACGACTCTTCTTCCGATCCGGAGCAGGTCTTCGTCTTCTCCGTCGTAAGCGTAGGTATACCTCAGATCCGTAGCGTCTGTGTTGTTATCGATCACGACATCAGCATATTTCATAATATTTTATTATATCATAGAAATATGCTTAAAAGTCGAAATCCTCCTCATCCTTTTTGTCCTGCATCATCCCGTAGAAGATGACCGCGGCCATTGCAAGAAGGCAGCCTGTAAAGACTGCTATAGCCTGTCTCTGTAACTTGTCCATATCCGGCTCCTTTTCGTTATATACCATTTAATTTTCCTCTTTGATCACGTATCTTTCAAGGATCTCTCCTCTGTCGGTTTCCTTTACAGTGTTTATGTATTTCCCGCCGCAGGATAGTATCGTTCTTCTGCTGGCTTCATTAGTCTCGATACAGCTTACGAATATTTCATTGATCTTAAGCGCTCTGCAGTAATCAAGAACAGCGCTAAGCATCTTCTTAGCATAGCCTTTTCTTCTTTCGCTTCTGCGTACGGAATAGCCTATATGACCCGCGAAATCCCTTAAATATCCGTTGAGCTCATGCCTTATCTGTATCGTTCCTACCAGTCTCCCGTCCGACTTTCTTACAGCCATAAGCTGAGTGGCATGCACTATACCGTCGGGAAGTACCGAAGACGGATTGGCGTATCGCCTTTTTCTCTCGACCCATTCGGCAGGTATTTCATCAAACCTGAACCCCGTTCCGTCCATGGAATCTCCGCTGTCGATGAATTCCTGTCTGTATGCATCCATTTCATCCGCCATCTCAAAGGTGGGTTCGACCAGGAGGATATCATCGTGCGAAACGTATTCATCCGGATAAACAACGTTGAATTTTTCGAGGACCACTTTGTTGTAGTCATCGAAACGCTCGCCTATGGCATCCGCTTCCTCCCTAAAGAAGTCTTCATGGACGTTCCTCCAATAGTTCAGACTCCTGTCTCCTTCGCCTTCAAGATAAGCATGCCATCTGGAGACTTCACAGAAATGCTCGCAGCTGACAGAATAGTTCTCTATGATGCAGACAGCTTCTTCCTTGCTGTCCATGACTACACTATAGCCCCCTTTTTTGGGAAGATCTTCTTTATAGAAGACATAGGAATCGTACCAGCTCGCGGTTGCGGTCTTCTTTCCTTCAAGGACCAGCTGAGCCAGTTCATCAGCTTCCCTGTCCGTACTGCCAAACGCCCAGGCATCATATTCAGTTTCGATAGGAATGCCTTTTTCTTTGCAGAAGGCTTCCCACATTTCTTTTGCCTTCATATATTGTTTTCGATAAGGCCTTTGGACATCATAGCAGAAGTCGCTTTTGAAAACTCACATCCGCAGAAATGCTGTCTGTAAAGATTCAGCTGCTTCGAAAGTTCGATCGAACGCTTGTATCCGTCTTTCTTCTTGTAGTTACCTGCAATATATTCTATTCCGTACTTGAATGCGAGCTGCTTGGCTATGGCGTATATGGTGTCATAGCTTTTATACGGTGAAACGGAAAGAGTCGTATCGAAAGCGTCATAGCCGTGTTCTTTTGCATATCTTGCCGTTTCTTCAAGCCTCAGAGTAAAACAAAGACTGCACCTGAAGCCGCCTTCAGGCTCATTTTCGTAACCGTGTATCACCTCATAGTATTCTCTGGGATTGTAATTGCCCTCTATGAATTTGATGCCGGGATACAATTCGGCTATGACCCTCTTCTGCTCCGCTTTTCGGTGCTCGTATTCTTCCGCCTCCGTTATATTGGGATTGAAATAGAAGACGGTAATGTCGTAATTACCGTCTTGAAGAAGTTTTTCTATTACTGCCGTGGAGCATGGTCCGCAGCATGAATGCAAAAGTAGTTTTTTCATTTTTCAGGATCGAAAAGTTCAAAGATGGGGATGCTCCCCTCTTTCACTGCTGTATCGAAATCTTCCTTGGTCCTGATAGTCCAGCTGACTTCCTGACCGCCTCTTCTGAGATATCTTTGAAGATGTTTGTTGTGTCTGTCGCAGAATCTGTAAGCCACAAAGTCGGGTCTGTTCAAAGAATTGAACCAAAGGTCACGGAGCGCAGTCTTCATAAGACCGCTGACATGGACCTGCGCTTCTTTGCTGTAATCCTGTGACAGCTGTCCTCTTATGACTTCCGGGTGGTGCTTTTTGAACCAGTAAACGACCCTGGGATCGAAGGATTCCACGCAGTAAGGGGCATCGTAATCCTTAAGTCTCTCCCACGCCGCTTCTGAAAGCTCTTTGTAGTTGCCGTTTTCTACCTTAAGCTCCACTATGAGCGGTATCTTGAGTTCAAGAAGTTCCTCGAACAAAGGAATACGCTCATCGGTACCTTCAAGTCTGTATTTATCAAGATCTTCCTTAGTCAGATCTTCTATACGCACATCGGCGCCTGTGACCCTTTTGAGGTTCGAATCATGGGCAATACCCAAATTTCCGTCTTTCATGAGATGTATATCCATCTCAGATCCCCAGCCCCTCTCTTTTGTGCGCCTGAAGGCTGCCATGGAATTCTCAGGGATCGCAGGTTTGTCGTGATAGCCTCTGTGATTGTATTTATAGCTTTTTAAAACTTCAAGTTTTTCTTTTCTGTCCATCAGTCGTCCATATCCTCGAAAGCTTCCAGACCTTTCTTAGCTTCAACTTTTGCATCTCCGTGCTTTACGAAGCACATGGTGCAGAATGAAAGAAGCACGAAGCATGCCGCATAGGGGAAGAGAATGCGGTAATCTATGACTCTCATAAGAGTTCCGACGAGTGTCGGAGTCACGATCTGAGCTGTCATAGATGCCGTGTAGTAGTATCCTGTGAACTTACCTATATCTGAGCCTTTGCACATCTCCACTACCATAGGCAGAGAGTTGACGTTTATAGCGGCCCAGGCGAGACCTACCAGAGCGAATACAACGTACATGATCACGGTTACGTTGGCGGAACTTGTGGTAAGGAAATATCCTGTACCGAAGCAGAGCGAAAGGAGTATGGTTCCTGCCATAATGGTCTTCTTTCTTCCAAGCTTTTGAGCAAGTTTTCCGATGGGTATGTAGGATATGATGGCTCCGCCTGTTGCTACCGTAAGGTAGAGAGATGCTTTGCCTATGCCTGAGCCCATGACCACTGCAACGTATCTTGTGAACCAGGTGGTAACGCCATTGTAGCCTATGAACCAGAGAGCTATGGATGCAAGAAGGAAGCCGAGGCTTCTCTTAACTTCTATCGGAAGAACTTCGTGTCCGGAACTGTCTTCTTCCGCAAGGTTCCACTCGGGATGTTTGGCTTCCAGTTCCTTGTTCTCAGCTACCAGTTTGTTCTCGTTGATGGTTATGAGAAGGAGCCCTACGGATATGAGCATGATCCCTCCAACTATGAGGAACAGAGGCTGATAGTTTACGTGCTCAAGCCCTTCTGTCTTTGATTTGGGATACATGACTGCGGTTATTATGAGGTAAAGTATGCCTCCTACCGCTCCCATGAGATTGATTATGGCGTTTGCCATGGATCTTAAGGGCTTGGGAGTGACGTCCGGCATCAAAGCTACAGCCGGAGATCTGTATGTTCCCATGGCCAGAATAACGAGACCCAGGCACGCTACGAATGCTATGAGCAGGCCTTTTGCCGGTGCAGAAGCATATTTATTGTCGAATATGGGCAGCATCTCGAGGAGTATTACAGCTGCGATGGTTCCGAACAGTATGAAAGGAGTCCTTTTGCCGAGCTTTGTGGGCTTTATCCTGTCTGAGATGCTTCCGAAGATAGGAAGCAGGAACAGCGCCACTATGTTATCCAGAGACATGAGGAATCCCGATACGGATTCGTTCAGTTTGAAGGTGCCTGTCAGAATGAGAGGTACGATTGCGTCGTACATCTGCCAGAATGCACAGATGGAAAGGAATGCGAATCCTACTAAAAAGGTCCGTTTGTAGTTTAGTTTCATAGGTAAAACCTCCTGATGTCCTGTTTCCTATGTACTTGAATAATTTAGAACATATTGTATACTTTGGATGTGTGGATCATACATCCGTTCACAGCTGTAATTATACTATATATGAATGAGGAAAACCAAATACTGTGTTTAAAAGATTCAAAAATATAAAAGTTGACATACTTATACCCTATCTGATCATCACCTTGGCGTATCCGCTATATAAGGTGATATCCTCGGAGAAAATGAAACTCCAGGTGTTATCAGACGTTCTTTTTATCTTCGGACTCATACTGTGCCTTCTTGGAGTCGTATTCACCTTGTATCTCAAAGGTGATTTCGATATAACGTCATTCGTCTTCAGAAAAGGTACAGACAGGAACATGAACAAGACTTTTTCCGCTTTTGCCGAAGACAGCAAAGAAAAAAGAGAGAACAGTTTCAACTATCCTCTCTTCTTAGGGACTTTATATATCCTTGTTTCAGTCTTTATAGCCTACGTGCTTCTCTAAGCTCTGAAGCTTTCGTATTCTCTGACTCTGGCCTCGTATTTTTCCATTTCACTCTCCGTTGCGTAAATGAAATGTCCTCTACGTATCTCACGCATCTCTCTCGGAGCGCCAGACTGATCGAGCACGCTCGGATCGTATACTATAGCCCTTCTGGTTCTTTCGACTACAGGGTCGGGCATAGGTACTGAAGACAGCAGTGAGATCGTGTACGGATGCAGAGGACATTCAAAGAGCGTTTCAGCATCTGCGATCTCGACTATCTCGCCCAGGTGTATAACGGCGATCCTGTCTGCTATGAACCTGACGACCGAAAGATCGTGCGCTATGAACAGATAAGTAAGGTTCTTCTCAGCCTTGAGCTTGTTCATAAGGTTCAGGACCTGTGCTCTGATGGATACGTCAAGAGCAGAAATAGGTTCGTCAGCAACGATGAACTTCGGATCCATTATCATTGCTCTTGCTATACCTACACGCTGTCTCTGTCCGCCTGAGAACTCATGCGGGTATCTGGATTTGTGCTCGGGAAGAAGACCTACGTCCTGAAGGGCTTTATCGACCTTTGAGACCCTTTCTTCCTCATCTTTGTAAAGATGGAAATTGTAAAGACCTTCGGAAACGCAGTACTCTATGGTAGCTCTTTCGTTAAGAGAAGCTGCCGGATCCTGGAATATCATCTGGATGTTCCTTACGACGTTCCTGTCCTCTTCTCTCGAGATCTTTCCCGAGATCCTCTTTCCTTCAAAAAGTATTTCTCCGGCGCTGCACTCGTTTATACGAAGTATAGCTCTTCCGAGAGTTGTCTTTCCGCTTCCGGACTCTCCTACAAGAGCAAATGTCTCACCCTTGTAGATATCGAAGTTCGCATCCTTTACGGCTACGAATTTCTTTTTCTTGTTTCCTGTATCGAAGGAGATATCCACGTGTCTTATGGAGAGTATGACCTCTCTGTCTTCGTTATTGTTCGACATAGAATGCTCCTCCTTTCTCAGTCATTTTCTTTATCTTTTCATGGAGATCCTGAATTACTGCAGGTTTCTCAAGTTTAGGTGCTCTCGGATCAAGAAGCCATGTCTTTGCATAATGCGTATCGCTCACTTTGAAGAAAGGCGGTTCCTCAATAAAGTCTATCTTGAGAGCATGTGGATTTCTCGGAGCAAACGCGTCGCCCTTGATCTCGTTGTAAAGTGAAGGCGGAGTACCTGTAATGAAGTAGAGATCCTCTCCCTTTACGCCAAGCTGCGGAAGCGATGAAAGCAGAGCCCATGTGTATGGATGCTGGGGCTCAAAGAATACTTCTTCTACTGTTCCGTATTCTATTATCTGTCCGCCGTACATTACTCCGACTCTGTCTGCAACGTTTGCAACGACGCCGAGGTCGTGAGTGATGTAAACGGTGGTGAACTTGAGTTCCTTCTGAAGGTCTCTGATAAGCCCGATGATCTGCGCCTGGATAGTAACGTCAAGAGCAGTGGTAGGCTCGTCGCAGATGAGGATTTCAGGGTGGCAGGCCAGCGCGATAGCTATAACTATACGCTGTCTCATTCCGCCTGAATACTGGAAGGGATACTCGTCGAACCTGTTGGCTGCGTCAGGTATTCCTACCCTGTCCATCATCTGTATAGCCTGTTCTTTAGCTTCTGCCTTTGATACTCCCTGATGCTTTTCGATGACTTCAGTGATCTGAGAACCTATGGTCCTGATCGGGTTCAGTGAAGTCATAGGATCCTGGAATATAGTCGAGATCTTAGCGCCTCTGATACCTTCCCAGTCTTTATCTGTTACAAGCTTGGTAAGGTCCTGTCCGTGGAACATTACGGATCCTTTTGTGACCGATCCGTTCGACTCAAGCATTCCGGTAAACGTTTTCGTGAATACCGATTTTCCGGAACCGGATTCCCCTACGATGGCGAAAGTCTCGCCTTCGTAAAGATCAAGGGATACGTTTCTGATTGCGGTAAGGTAGTTATCGCGGACTCTGAATTTAACTTCGATGT
>JAFRIQ010000005.1 GCA_017432725.1 Bacillota bacterium | reverse complement strand
GAAGAAATAGATTTCTCCAAGGTAGTGATCGAACCGCTGTTTGAGGATCTGGTCGATTTCGATACCTTTGCGAAGTCCGATTTCAGAGTAGTGAAGGTAAAAGACTGCGTTGCAGTCCCCAAGAGCAAGAAGCTCCTTCAGTTCACTCTCGATGACGGAACAGGTCAGGAACGCACGATTTTGAGCGGTATTCACGCTTTCTATGAGCCCGAAGAGCTCATCGGAAAAACCCTTGTGGCTATCGTAAATCTGCCTCCAAGGTCCATGATGGGTATCGACTCCTGCGGCATGATAATATCTGCAAAGCACGAGGAAGAGGGAGAAGAAAAGCTTCATGTGCTCATGCTGGATCCCCATATTCCAGCAGGTGCAAAGCTCTGCTAGGTACACCATTTAAGAAGTACTCTTTTGCAGAAAAACAGAGACGTCGTTCATTTTGTGATTTTTGCTGAAATTCGCAAAAGTACACCAAAAGTACACCATTTTTGCAGAGATTACAGAAAATCACGAAAAATCGCACATTTTTCAGAGTTTCGATATTGATGGTCGGAACTCTTTTTATATGACCTGATGCACTTTGCAATTGCGTGATGTTTCTAGAAATGCAATAATTACGTTGCAGGATAAGGATAGACGAATCGGGATTTGCAGAGGGAATACTATGATCGATTATGGATTAAAAGGCAGAGTAGTCTTGATCACAGGGGTGAATAACCCACAAGGGATCGGTGCAGCGACAGCTTTAGCGTTTGCACGCGAAGGGGCAAAACTGGTTCTGGTATATAAAAAAGTAGACCGGTCGTTTGATAAGGATAAGACTGGCAAAAACGGGGTTGACAGATATTATGCAGCCAATGCCGGCGATGCGGATCATTTAGAAAGATTGCTCCGGGAAATGGATGCAGAATATATGATCCTCGAAAGAGACATTTCCGATGAGGAGGCCGTAAAGGATATCTATACGGCAGCTGTTGACAGGTTCGGTAAAGTCGACATACTGGTCAATAATGCTGCAGTTGATGACGAAAACGGGTTTGATACCATAGAGAAAATCACCCCAAACGTGATCGACGATACCTTTGCGGTCAATGTACGGGGAAGCATTCTGATGATCAGAGAACTGGTCAGCCATCGAGGGGATTTTGGAAGGGTCATCAACCTTTCCACGGACGCTGCACAGATCGTCGCAGGCCAGATCACATACGGAGCGAGTAAGGCGACGCTCGAAGCGCTTACCCGCAGCATTGCTCTCGAGGTGGCGAAGTATGGAATCACCGTGAACATCGTTGCTCCTGGTCCCACACAGACAGGATGGATCGATGAGGAATTCGAAAAGGTTGTCATTCCTCTGATTCCGATGGGAAAACTGATAAGGCCGGAAGATATTGCGGATACGATCCTGTTTCTGGCAAGTGATAAAGCGGGAATGCTTACGGGGCAAGTCATTAAGGTTTCCGGCGGACACGCCCTCTAACTTCCCGTTTGTCGAGACACTTCAGAAGTGGAATGTCAGTTGCTTTTCAAGAACCACGATCTTAGTGGTTTTGGTTTCTTTGACCTGCAGAATGACAATGCCGGATTCTTTGATATCCAGCAGTTTTGTGATATCATTGTCCATACAAAATCGTCTCCTTTCTTTTTGTGTTAGTTGGCAGACTTAATGATAGAATGGGACGAAAAAAGGGACAAGAGAGAATGAACTCAATTGTCCCTTTTACTTTTAAATGAGATAGCCCCCAATCCCCGCCCCCAAACGCGAAGACCGTTCAGGCGGGAAACAAGACAAAATATTATGTTTTTCCATACCCCAAAGAAAGTCGGAGTGTCACTAAAGGGGATGCCTTGAAAGCAAGGGCATCCTTTTTAATTGTTTTCATTCCTATAGGTTGAACTGACGATGTAAATATGGTAACATGTTCTTAATTCAAATAGTAACACGTTACTATATCGCTTTTTAATGAAAGGAGGTAATCGTATGGAAAAAGAAAAGACAAGTCTTAAGATCGGCACCATACTTACGTACGGACTCGGGGGAATGTTCCCTCTGGGCTTCGTGCTCTGCGTTGCCGGTTATTATCTCAACATTTTTATGACGGACGTCGCGGGCTTTACGGCAGCTCTGGCCGCAGTTCTCTACACGGCCATCCAGATCATCAAGATGGTGACCATGGCCATGTCCGGCGCCATAGTGGACAAGTATGAGATCAAGGGCGGCAAGTACAGGACCTGGATACTCATTTCGGGCATAGTGCTGGGTATATCTTTCCCTCTGTGCTTCCTTTATCTCGATCTTCCGGTAAAGACCTACGTCGTGATCTTCGTGCTTTTCTACGTGCTTCAGTCTCTTTCGTACAACGTGAGCTGGACCGCACAGCACGCGGTCATCGCTCCCATGTCAAAGAACAGCGCCGACGTAGTGCTTCTCAACACGGTCTCCCAGTTTGCGGGTCTTTTCACCAGCGTCGTCTATATGGTCATAGGCAATATGCTGCTCAACGGACTTCCCACGGCGGGAACCAAGCAGATGTACTTCGGACCCTGCGCCGTATATGGCGTAGTCATCATCCTCGGATCCATACTTCTCTACGCTCTTTGCGGAAAGTACGAGAAGGGCGGAGCCGGCGAGGCTGCAAAGGCGAAGCAGAAGGGCATGAGCCTCGGAGAAATGCTCAAATCCTTCAAGGGACCGGCCATTCCCTTCTTCTTAAGCTTCACCTTCACCGCTGCGACAACGGGCTTCTTCAACGCTCTTCTGGCTCACTTTGCCACCTACGTTCTTGAGAATCCCAACGTGGTAACTCTGTCTCTCGGAGTCACGTCCATAGCGGGCGTGCTCGGAGCAGTGCTGACCCCCATGATAGCCAAGAGCAGTTCGAGAAAGAACGTACATATAGCGTGCCAGATCATAAGCTGCATCGCTTACGTCGTTCTTGCTCTATTCGGAAAGAATCAGGTCCTATTCATAGTTATGAGGGCTGTGGCAACCTTCGTTGGAATGCCTTCCACCATTCTGATGACGGCCATGGCGAACGATATCGGAGATCATATGGAGATGAACGGGGAAGTTCCGCCCAGAGCCTTCCTCCAGTCCCTTGCGGGCACCGCAAACAGAGCAGGTCTTGTCATATCGGCGGCTCTTGGCTCCTCCGTGCTGGTGGCCATAGGCTACTCCGCGGGAGCCGTGTTCACCGACGCCATGAAGACAAGCCTTACGACCTTCATAGCCGCGCTTCCGGCAGGATGCTGCGCTCTTGCGGCTATCATAATGCTCTTCTACAGAGTGGATGAAAAGAAGATAGCTCAGTACAAGGCTTCGAAAAACCAGTAGTAGTAAATCTTTGAAAGGAAGGAAATGAAATGACTAACGAAGAATTGCTGGCCGACCGAATAAACATAGTGCGCGGAGCGGCCAATATGGCTCATCCGTACCGTATTCCGGTGGTATCCTTCTTTGTTACCTGGAAGATACTCGACGCGGGATACAAACTGTCGGAGGCTCTTGAAAGCTACGACGTGATGGAGAAGGTCATGCGTCATCACCAGGAAACGTATAACTTCGATATGCTCAACGATGTGGGTATAAGGAACCCGTACAGGTTTGCAAAGGCGATGGGTTCAAATACCTACGAGGTCAACGACGAGAACGAAAGTCTCTTCGTCCACGACATACATATAGCGGAGCCTGAGCAGTACAAAAAGCTCACGGAAAACTATTTCAAGTTCCTCTGGGAGGTAGGTCTTCCGAACAAGTTCGACTGGTGGGGAGAAGAGACCGACATTTCCAGAATACAGGGAGCCATAGGAGAAATGATGGGCTTCATGGGCTTCTCGGGTAAGATCAACATGATCATGACCAAGGAATACGGTCTGCCTCCGAGAGTGGCTCCGAATCCTCTGCCACAGATGTCCATAGAAAACGTTCTTGGCTTCATATTCGGCATCAAGGGAACTTCGACCATGATGAGGCGCAACAAGGAGGGGCTCCACGAGGTATTGAATACTATGGACGCCATGTTCTATACGCCGGCTCTAATGGGTATGAAGAATCTCCCCGAAGGACAGAACCGCGGTTTCTGCTACGACAGCCTTCTGGCCATGCTGGCTCACAACTTCATGAGCCCATCCCAGTTCGAGGAGTTCTACCTGCCATCTCTTAAGCCGTACATGGACGTAATGCAGGAGAAGAAGATGAACGGACTCATCTTCACTGAAGGAAATATACTCCGTTTCAAGGACGCCTTCAAAGATTATGAAAAGGGCGTTCTCACTCTTCTTCCGGAGAACGACGACGTATTCGAGATGCACAGAGAACTTCCCAACGTGTCCATCATGGGCGGCATGCCCTGCAGCCTTCTCGGGCACGGCACGAAGGAAGAGTGCATAGACAGAGCAAAGAAGGTATGCGATGAGATAGGGTGCGACGGAGGACTGCTCTTCTCCCAGGACAAGATGGGTTCCTACCGCAACGACGCGACGCCTGAAAATCTGAAGGCGGTAAACGATTTCGTAAGAGAGTACAGAGGATAGGAGGCATAGAAAAATGGGTGAAAAAGCAGATCTCAGACAGTTTGAAACAGGCATGGGCATTCTGATGGAAAAGATACAGCTTCCGGGTCCCGGAGGAGCTCCTCTTCCTCCTCAGCAGAAGCAAATGCTGCTTTCGCAGTTTATAATCTTTGCGCTCATGAGCTGATAAAGGCGGGCGCCCGTAGAAAATACGGGCGCTTAATTTTAGTTTTTGAAAAAGATTGATATGGCTTGGAAATTAGAATAGAATTAACGAAAAAAGGAAACGGGGCAAAGCTTTGGCGACGTACAAAAAAAGCGGAATAACCAAGGAAGCGATAAGAAAAGCGGCTGCAGATCTATTTCTGGAGCAGGGTTATATTGCCACTACCGTAAGAGACATATGCAAAGTTTCGGGCGTTTCCTTAAGCCGTCTCAATTATCATTTTTCATCTAAGGCGGATCTTGCCGCAGATATATGCAGGGAACTTCTAAGAAACTTCTATACGGAGCTTAAGAAAGCCATACGAAACGATAGAGACTACTCTTTAGTCGTGGAGGCCATAAGTCTTCGGTTCATAGTGGACCTTGTCATAGATGCGGAGAACAGATACGAGGCGAGCATCTTTTACAGAGACCTGGCGGCTGAGGGCATATTCGGTTCCACCTTTACGCCCAGCGACCAGGGGGAATTCTCAAGGTATATGTCTACGGCTCATTTCAGTAATATACAGTCGTTGACAGAGAGCATAGGTATATATTCCCACATTTTCGGAAGTTCCTTCTCCGCTGTGGTAAGTGGATGGAATGAGCTTCTTGGGCAGTATGCGGGAGATGAGAAGAAGGCCTTAAGGAAGCTCCAGGACGTATACGCTGGGCTGTTCATGCAGATGATGGACATGCCTCACGAGGCTCAACAGGCAATGATCAAGATATCCGCTGCCTATTACGAGGTCATGGAGGTGGAGCTCGAGGGACTTACCTGTGTAAAAGTGTCCGTAAAGAACATGCCCACCCTAAGGGATAAGATAGCGATACTGGAGAATATAGTGGACAGCGAAAAGATCAGACTCAAGAGCACCGTAGACCGCAGGGATATAGAGCTGAATACGGATATAGACTAGGCGAGAGGAAAACACCGGACAGAAGAAACATACGGAGCAAAGCGCTCCGTTTTTTTGTTGTGAGAAGTAACAACGGTTTGTTGTAGACAATGAAGGAGAGTGGATAAGGACAACGAAATACTGTTAAGGGGTGGGGTTTGGAATATAATCAATTGAAATGTTCATAGATGCTAATAATCTTTACCTATGACTTTAGTATAGAATTTGAGGGTTTTAGGAAAGGCCTAAGTGTAGGGATCAAGTTTTGCTGCGAATTTTTGAATTCAGACCTATAGCGAGAGTACGGAGTAATAAGAACACCAAAGTCTAGATGCAGGGGAAATAAAATGTGAGGGTTGTTTAAAAGATAAAATGTGTAAATGTGACGATTCTGTTAAGATTAGCACTCTAAACTTGACAGTGCTAAAAGTAAGAACTATAACGTAGTTGTAAAGGAAATAAGAGAAGATCCTAAGGAAGAACGTAGAATCCAAACCCTCCATTCCCCTTACAGAGAACATAGTTCATTTAGTAGAACAATG
>JAFRIQ010000001.1 GCA_017432725.1 Bacillota bacterium | reverse complement strand
TCTTGAGAAGTTCGCAAAGAACGCTGTTCTCGTAGATTCTTCTTCCGCTCCTATGAAGGATACGGCAAAGGGTGAATACGTAGTAGGACTTACCTATGAACCGCTGGTCATCATGAACGAAGACCTTTGCTTCCCTGGATGCAGAGTAGTTTACTGGGAAGAGGGCGTCACATCCGTTGGATTCGGTTCCGCTATCATCAAGGGAGCTAAGAACCTCGACAACGCAAAGCTCTTCATGGACTTCCTTGAGAGCCCCGAAGGACAGAGCGTATACGCACAGTCCGGCGCACGTCCTGTAACAACAGAGACAGACAAGATCGTAGGAGCAAGCGAGCTCATGGTAGACCTTTCAAAGGTCAACTACAAAGAGTGCGACACAGAAGCTCTTGCAACACATCAGTCCGAGATCAAGGAAAGATGGACCACCCTTTGGGCACAGGTACATCCCAACTAATCTTTAACAGGATCTGTATCAATTGAATCACAGCGTCTCCGACCCGCCCAGGGCGGGGACGCTTTTTTTAGGAATGGAGCATCACTTATGAATGTCGGTATCAGTATCAAAAATGCAGTAAAAAAATATGGTGATTTTACGGCAATACCCGATCTCTCCCTCGAGATCAAACCTGGCGAGTTCTTCACACTTCTGGGACCTTCGGGCTGCGGAAAGACTACGCTGCTTCGAATGATCGCCGGTTTCAATTCCATAGAAGGCGGGCAGTTCTATTTCGGAGACCGCCTTATCAACGATCTGGATCCTGCCAAGAGAAATATCGGTATGGTATTCCAGAACTACGCAATATTTCCCCATTTGACAGTAAGAAAGAATGTTGCTTTCGGACTTCAGAACAGAAAGCTTCCGAAAGATCAGATAGAAAAACAGACGGATAAATTCCTTAAGCTCATGAAGATCGACCAGTTCGCCGACCGTCTTCCGGAAAAACTCTCCGGCGGCCAGCAGCAGAGAGTCGCTCTCGCAAGAGCTCTTGCCATAGAACCGGACGTGCTCCTTATGGACGAACCTCTCTCCAACCTTGACGCTAAGCTCAGGGTCGAGATGAGAGAAGTCATCAAGGAGATTCAGAACAGCCTCGGCATCACCACCGTGTACGTGACCCACGACCAGGAAGAGGCCATGGCAGTATCGGACCGCATCGCAGTAATGAGCGACGGAGTCATCCAGCAGGTCGGATCACCCAAGACTCTTTACCAAAGACCTGGCAACCTCTTCGTATCCACCTTCATAGGACGCACCAACGTCATAGAGTGCAGGATCATAGAAGGCGGCATAGAATTCAAGGACGGTTTCAGGCTCGCCATGAAGAACCTGGTGGACTGCAAGATAGGCGACGAAGCTCTCGCATCCGTAAGACCCGAAGAGCTGGTGATCAATGAGAACGGAGAAGAGGGTATCGACGCGACGGTCGCATACAGCACCTTCCTCGGACTCAATACCCACTATTTCGTAGACCTCTCCGACGGACAGAGAGCCGAGATAGTGCAGGAATCGAAGATAGACGACATCATAGAAAACGGAACGAAGATCAAACTCGGAGTCAAGGCCGAGAAGATCAACGTATTCACCAAAGACGGAAGCAGATCCCTTGTAAAGTAGGAGGCCGCAAATGACACTAGGAAAAAAGAAAGCGGATTTCTGGGTCGTCGCCAGCCTTCTGGTACTTGCCCTGTATCTGATCTTTATGGTCGTTCCGATGATAAAGGTCTTTTATCAGGCTATGCTGGATCCTGCAACGAAGGCCCTGTCGCTGGTAAACTTCAAGAGATTCTTCACAACGCCTTACTACAGCAATACCCTGGTGCGAAGCTTCAAGGTCGCTGTATCCGTTGCGTTCTTTTCCCTTCTTGTAGGTATACCTCTGGCATATTTCTACAACATGTATCAGATAAGGGGAAAGAAGCTCATCCAGATGCTCATAATCCTCAGCTCCATGTCGGCGCCGTTCATCGGAGCATATTCATGGATACTTCTTTTCGGAAACTCCGGTGTAGTCACCGTATGGTTCCGTGAGGTCCTGGGTATCACCATAGGAAGCATTTACGGCTTCAAGGGCATAGTCCTGGTCCTTACCACGAAGATGTACCCTCTGGTATTCCTCTACCTCTCGGGCGCTATCAAGAACATAGACAGCTCACTGCTGGAGGCATCCGCCAACATGGGAAGGACGGGCTTCAAAAGGTTCGTCACTGTGGTCCTGCCCCTTTGCATGCCGACCATACTTGCGGCAGCCCTCATGGTATTCATGAGAGCCCTTGCGGACTTCGGTACGGCAATGATGATAGGCCAGGGATATATGACTTTTCCGCTGGTCATCTACAATGAGTTCGTCGGAGAAGTGGGGGTGAACAAGAACTTCGCCTCGGCTGTTTCCGTCATAGCCATAATCATCACTCTGGTGGTATTCCTCATCCAGTCCTGGGCAACGAGAAAGACTTCGTTCTCCATGAGCGCCATGCATCATATAGAGCCGAAGAAGGCAGGGATCCTGGGAAAGATATTCATCAACCTGTATATCTGGCTGGTAATAGCCATCTCCACGCTGCCGAACTTCTATCTCGTATATCTGTCTTTCAGAAATACGAGCAAGTCCGGGAACGCCTTCGTGGACGGCTTCTCCCTGAACAGCTACAAGTACGTGTTCAACAACATGGGTTCGTCCATCTGGAACACCATAAGGATATGCGGAAGCGCTCTGATACTCATCATCGTTCTCGCCATACTGATCTCGTACCTGGTGGTCAGAAGACCCAACGCCATAAACAAGACCATAGACACCATGTCCATGGTACCGTATATTATCCCGGGCGCGGTCATAGGTATAGCTCTCATAATGTCCTTCAACAACCCCAAGTTCCCCCTGGTAGGAACGGCATGGATCATAATCATCGCCATGTGTATAAGGAGGATACCGTATACCATAAGGAGCTCAGTAGCCATACTGGGCCAGATACCTCTGACCATAGACGAAGCGGCGGAGAGTTTGGGAGCGAACAAACTGAAGACCCTGGTAAAGGTCACAGTGCCCATGATGCTCAACGGTATCTTCGCCGGAGCCATAATGAGCTGGGTAACGCTGATCACGGAGCTGTCCTCTTCAGTGCTTCTCTATTCGTACAAGACCATGACCCTGAACATAGCGGTATACGTCATGGTAGCGAAGGGTTCCGACGGAAGAGCCTGCGCCATGTCCACCATACTGACCCTGTTCACGGTCATATCCCTTCTCATCTTCAACAGATTCTCCAAGGACGGAGAGATCATGCTGTAGAAAAAATTCCGGATCTAAGGGATCCTGCGGCGCCCTTTGCCGCAGGATCCTTTTTTGGTGTATAATCCCGCTATAAGATACTTTTATGAAGGAGGGCGGAAAATGAAAGAAGCATTATCAAAGATCCTCAGACCCACGAAAAAGTGGTACGACTTTTTCATACTCGGAGCGATACTTTCTTTTATCATGATATTTGTCGGGCAGCTTCTTCTGATGCGGCACACCATAGGAGAGGCTCTCGTGGATCTTTTCATGAAGATCACGGGCAGCGAGGGCTCGGCGCAGTTCATGTACATGTACTTTACCTTCCTCGGTATCTGGATCATGTTCACGCTCTTCTGTCTTCCCAAAAGGAACCATAAGATACTGGGAAGCCTGAAAAGAGGAACTTTCGGGAACGCTATGGCAGGCCTCGCTGTCGGATTCGGATCCAATGCCCTGTGCGTACTGCTTGCCGCTCTGCACAAGGACATATTCCTTTCCTTCAACAGGTTCAGTCCTCTGCCTTTCTTTGCTTTCCTTTTCGTCGTGATGATACAGTCCGGCGCGGAGGAGATCACGGACAGGTCCTACCTTTATCAGAAACTGAGAAGGAGATACAAAAGTCCTGTGGTGGCTATAGCGGTCAATTCTTTAGTGTTTGCGTCGCTTCATCTCGCCAATCCGGGAGTCACTTTCCTTTCCGTGCTGAACATATTCCTCTTCGGCGTAACGGCTTCCCTCTTCATTTACGAGTATGACGGACTCTGGGGAGCTATACTCATGCATACAGGCTGGAATTTCTCCCAGAGCATTTTCTTCGGTCTTCCGAACAGCGGCATAGTTTCGGAGTATTCGCTTTTCAGGCTCGAGGCGGCTTCCGCAAGGGACAGCTTTTTCTACAGCGTCGCCTTCGGTATCGAAGGGACTCTTTTCTGCCTTATAGTCGAACTGACCATAATCGCAGTTTTGATCCTGATACACAAGGGCAAAGGCGAAGCCAACGATATCTGGGCTGAAGACTGCGCAAGGCTCGAGGCTATAGAAACAGAATAGGACAAGAAGCTATAATCAAAAACTGAGGCATATGCCTCAGTTTTTTCATTGGACAGGTAACAGGAAAGCCTATTCGGAAAGTACCTCAAGAATATCCTTCATGCTCTTGACTCCTTTCTTCATTTCGTAAGCGCCGCTCTCATCGCCTAATGCATCGGAAACGTTCTTTGCGTCCCTTGCGAGGCCTGCGATATCGGCAGCTCTGTCAAAGCCGAGAATGGAAGCAAGGTCTCCTATGATGTCCGCCATATCGGCTATGCCTAGCTCTCCGTCCTTCTTTTCCAGCGTCTCCTTTATATCTCTTCCGGACGTGTAAGCGTCGATCAGAGAGGAAACGGCAGGTATGCCGAGGACGTCCGCTAATTTTCCCACGTTGCCAAGAGAAGCGTCGGAGTCAAGATCCGGCTTTAGGATGGGAAGGACAAGCTTTACCATGGCTAAAGCCGGGTCTGTGCCTTTCTGCACGAAGGCCGTAAGGACGCCGTCTTTTTTAAGTTTCTCAAGGCGTTCCTTATTGCTTTCCAGAAGCTCTTCCGTAAGTATGAGGCCGAGGGCCGTGTCTTTGAGCGCCTCTTTTTTTATTTCCAGTATGCTGGCAAGCTCGCTTTCGCTTCCTATGTCCGTGATGACAAGGTCAGGTTCATTCTTTTCAGTTCCTTTTTCCAGCTCTTCGAATGCGCACTCTCTGACCTTGAGGAAGGACCTTGCTTTGAGAGTTTCTGTCAGCTTTTCGTCATTGCTGGAAACAAGGATCGTCCTGCTTCCGAAGGAAGGCTTGAAGAGCCCGGAAGATCCTGCGGCTTCTTCCGCGGCTTTTCCTGCAGCCCCTGCGGAGTTTATGTTTTCAGCAGCGATCTTTGCAGCCGCTTTCGATTTCCTGTGAAGGGCAATGACGGAGATACCGATGCCTATCACTGCGGCGGAACCGCCTGCGATGACAGGAACAGGCACGGAGCCTTTGGTCCCTTCTTTTATGATGTATATCTCTCCGTTCCTGATGCCGTAGGCGACGCCTCCTTCGAAGCTGCTCAGGTCGTCGTATTCGAAAGGCAGAACCTGACGGTTTTCATAGTCCACAAAACCGTGTTTTCCGTTTCTGCAGACCTCGGCAAGGCCGCTTCCGGCTCCGTATGCCGAATCGTATTCTATGGGTATCACGATCTCGTTTGCAGTATTTATATATCCGTATTTACCGTTTCTTTTGACAACTGCAAGGCCGTCGCAGAAGGCGCCCACCTCTTCGTATTCGCAGGGTATGGCTTCTCTTCCGCTTGTGTCTATGAAGCCGCAGAACCCGGTACCTGCGTCTCTTACCCAGGCGTATCCGTTTGCGAAGATGCCCGAATAGGGATCGTATCCTCTTCCCCTGAGGTCTATAAGAAGATTTCCGTCAAAATCATAGAAGCTCATGCCGTTTGTGAAGTCGTTGCGGCAGAGGAATCCGTCTCCTCCGTAGTACCATTCTTCATAGTCATCGTTTGCGCGGTAAGTTTCTTTGATGACGCTTCCGCTCTTGTCTACGATATATATGGGCGAGTTTTCCGATTCCGTCCATCCCTGTCCTCCGCCGGACATGTTCACGTTGACGGAATACATGATAACGCCTCTTCCGCCGTAGAAGGGCATGACTCTGGTGTCGAGATAGTAGGTGTTGCCCGTAAGGGAGGAATTGAATATCCGTATGTCGAAAAGCTCTTTTCCGTTTAGATCGTAATATGCTTTGTCTGCGTCGCATATGACGCCGTCAGTAATGAAGAATTCATTTCCCACCGTATTGTATTTGGGATATATCTCCATGGGCTTGGGCTCTACGACGTACTTTCCGTCGGGACCTAAAAGCCCGTACCAGTACCAGTCGAAGGTACCGCCTTCTTCTGTGACGGGGGCTGTGAAACTGACTGTGCCGTACCCCGATCTGTTGTATACGGAGTCAGCTTTGATGCCGGTCTTTTTTTCCTTAAGCGTCAGATTTGCTGCGTTTCCGCTGTTTGCAAAAACGAAACAGGACGAAAGGCAAAGGATAGCGCAGAGCGCCGGCAGAAATATGCGGATAAACCTGACTGTATTTTTTCTCATAAGATATACCTCTCTTCTATTTCATTATACACTCATCCGCAGTTCTGTTTCTATGCCGGCATACAAATTGTGTCAAAACTGATGATTGAAAAAAGCAAGAGCTATGGTACAATGAAATGCTACAGTTATTGTAAAAGGAGTAAACATGTTAGAAATAAAAGATTTGTACTTCCAGCCCGAAGGCGAAAGACAGATACTGAAGAACATCTCCCTCACCATACCGGACGGAAAACTCGTTTGTCTGACCGGTCCCAACGGGGGCGGCAAAACGACCCTGGCCAAGATGATAGCCGGAGTAGAGAAAGCCACTTCCGGAGATATACTTCTCGATGGGGAGAGCATCATAGACAAGGATCCCACCGAAAGATCCCGCATGGGCATATCCTATGCGTTCCAGCAGCCCGTAAGGTTCAAGGGCATAACGGTCAGAGAACTGCTCTGCCTTGCCAAAGGCGGCACCGCTACCGAAGACGAGCTGAACGAAGTTCTTGCCAGCGTCGGAATGGAAGGCAGCGCCTACCTTAACAGAGAGGTCGATACCCATCTTTCCGGAGGAGAGATAAAGAGGATAGAGATCGCTACGGTCCTCATGAGGGATTCGAAACTCATAGTTTTCGACGAACCGGAAGCGGGCATAGACCTCTGGTCCTTCAACAGCCTCATAAGGGTCTTCGAGGAACTCAGAGACAGCCGCAGGTGTTCCATGATCATAATCTCCCATCAGGAGAGGATACTGTCCATCGCCGATGAGATCGCCCTGATCCAGGACGGAACTGTAGGCATCCACGGCTCCAGAAGCACCATATATCCGCTGATCTGCAAGACCGACTGCGACGACTGCGACAGCTGTTTCGTAAGAGAGAAAGGAGAAGAGATCTGAAATGAGCACCATTGAAAGAAAGCCCATAGACGAGGATACCAAAGATCTCCTGAAGGTCGTATCCGACGCCGATATAGAAGAGCTCCTCTCCGGGGCCTTCAACATCCGTTCCAACAGCGGATGCCTTGGCCGTCAGGACTCTGAGAACATAATAATCGACAGCAAGGAAGACGGTCCCGGACTGGTCATACACATAAAGCCGGGAACGAAGGGGGAGAAGGTCTTTATCCCCGCCTGCATCACAGTATCGGGAATAGACGATCTAGTATACAACGACTTCTACGTAGGCGAGGGCGCCGACGTGACCATAGTGGCCGGCTGCGGTATCCACACCACCACGGGAGAGCCGGCAAGACACAACGGCATACACCGTTTCTTCTTGGCAAAGGGAGCCCACGCGCTTTATGAAGAAAAGCACATAGGAACGGGAGCCGACGAGACCACAAAGATAATAGACCCTGTGACGGAAGTCTTCCAGGACGAGGATTCGTATCTTGAGATAGATTCCGTGCAGCTGGGAGGAGTGGACAAGACCCTCCGCCAGACCAAAGCCAAACTGAACGCAAGGGCTACGCTGGTCATAAGGGAAAGGATACTCACCGACGGAGACGAGGAAGCAAGGACCGAGTTCGAAGTGGAGCTCAACGGAGAAGACTCCGGGGTCAATCTGATCTCAAGATCCGTTGCCATGGGTCATTCCCTCCAGGCCTACCAGTCCAACATAATAGGGAACACCAAGTGTTACGGCCATTCCGAATGCGACGGTATCATAGCCGACGGAGGCAGGGTCGACGCCAGCCCCAAACTGGTGGCCAACAGCGAAGACGCCCAGCTCATACACGAGGCAGCCATAGGGAAGATAGCGGGAGAGCAGATACTGAAGCTGCGTACTTTAGGACTTTCCGAAGAAGACGCGGAAAAAGCCATCATAGACGGTTTCTTAAGATAGTAAACAACAAAAAACCCGGAGAGACATCTCCGGGTTTTAGCTTGCTTTGTTTTTCACCAAAGACCTTCGTCCATCATGTCGTTGACAGCTTTTACGCCTGCGACTTCGGGATAGTTCTCCTTCAGTATCCTTTCGATGCCGTTCTTTATGGTCATCTGAGCATGCGGGCATCCGGCGCAGTGGCCTTCGAGTTCGACCACTACGAAGTTTTCAGGTGTATAGTCTATGAACCTGACGTCGCCGCCGTCTCTCTGCAGGAACGGTCTGATCTGATCGATGACAGATTCGATCTGTAACTTGCTTGCCATGTTATCCTCCTTTTCTACTCCCCGTCCTCATTTCTGTTTCCGGGTGTTGCTGTATATACTGCTTTGAATTCGAAACCGTCGAAAGCTTCGATGATTATATCCTTTGTGGGATCTCCGTTCTCATCCATGGTTATGGTGCCCGTGGCTCCCGAAAGATCTTTTACCTTGTAAAGAGCGCTGGTCAGGAGCATCCGGTTGAAGACCTTGTTGCTGTCGAAGAGCGCGTTCGATGAAGAGTTGTCTTCGTCCATTTTATTCGGATCGAAATCCGAATCGTTTTCGATCACGTCGCACATGGCCTTATGGGCGAGTAGATACGCGTCGAAACCGAGAGCGAAGTTGTCCGTCGGGGTGGCGTCCTGTCCGTATTTCTCATGGTAGGCTCTTAAGAAGGTCTCCGCCATCTCCGACTGGGAGACTGTGGAATCGTAGTTGAGCGTGTAGCATACGTTGTAAAGCATGTACGTGGATCCGTAAAGGGTCGCGGCTTCGCTTTCTATATCCTTCCACAGATCGGTACCGATCCACGTGAAGTTCTTCTCCTCCGGGGTCTCGTCCTGCTGAGGTTCCGCGGGGGCGACCCATTTGACCCAGTTGCCCCATTCATCCCAGTAGCCGGTCTCTTCCACTGTGTTCCCGAATTCGTCCGTATAGCTCATGGTGGTGAGATTGTCCGGTACTTTTGGTTTCTCGGGCTCCTCGTAGGGGAATTCGAATTCCTGTCCTGCGGCGATCCAGGGAAGGGCCATACTGCCTTTGCAGGGGCAGTAGAAGGTGTAGCAGCCCATGTTGTCCATGTTGAGGAAGACCTGCTCCATCCTGTCCGGTGTTTCCTCGCCGTTTATATACAGATAGTATACGGTAGGCGTCATGGCTCTTTTTTCTACGGGCCTTCCGCTTTCGTCAGGCTCGGTATACGAATACTCGAAGGTGTCGTAACCGACCGCTTCCACGAAATTTTGCTCGAACACTTCCGCCTTCGTTCTGGCGTAATCGTCTCCTTCGGGAAGGAGCACTACCACGGCTTTGGCTCCGAGGACCTTGTAGGCGTACTCGGCCGCCCCTTCCGCGTCGAAGCTGTTGACCACGTTGACCCTCAGGTAGTAGGGATTGGTCTTGGTGAGTATGGGTACCGAGCAGGTGGCCGCTATGGCGGGCACCTTGTTCTCCTGTATCACGTCGCTGGCCGCCAGGGACAGAGTATCCGAGACGCTTCCCAGTATGACGCTGCATCCCTTGTCTATGAGCCTCTGGGTGGCTTCCTTGCAGATGTCGGTGTTGGAGCGGTTGTCCTCATAAATGAGTTCCACGTCGTATTCCCCGGCTTTGGGGAAGAGTTCGTGAGCCAGCGCCATTCCTGCCGTTTCATCCTCTGCGTCGTAGCTCCTGCGTCCCGTCTGCGGCTCCAGGATACCCACCTTTATGGTGTACACCTCGGGCTGCGGAGGGTCTATGAAAGCTTTGCGGAAGTTGTTCCACGACTCGCATCCGCTGAGCAGGGAAAGGCAAAGCAGAGCGCACAGACACAGACAGATCGATTTGTATATTCTTTTTCTCTTCATATTGTATTATTTCATCCAATTAGTCTAACTATTTTAGCATTAATTACTATAGGTATCAAGTTTACAAAACACTCATTTAAGGGTATTATTAAAACGCATATTTGTCGTAAAAGACGTATTTTTGTGTGTCATTTATGTCAATTTTTTGCGAAATTTACAAAGGAGTAAGTTTATGAGTTTAGGAAAACACCTCAGAGGGGCCCACGTGGATCACTGCAAGAACACAGCGGGGATGCCCATCATACCGATGACGCTTCCCGAGCGTGTTTCGATCCCGATGTCTCAGCACATCGGCGCCCCTTGCCAGCCTGTCGTGGCAGTAGGAGACCACGTCAAGCTCGGGCAGCTCATCGGAAACACTGACGCACCGATGAGCGCTCCGATACACGCAAGCGTATCGGGCGATGTCGTGGCTATCGAGCAGTTCATGACTCAGAACGGCCGTGTAGACACGAACATCATCATCCAGGCCGACGGAAAACAGGAAGTCGCAGAAACTGTAGTTCCGCCGGTTATCGATTCGAGAGAAAGTTTCCTCAAGGCAGTAAGAGATTCTGGACTTGTAGGACTGGGCGGAGCATCCTTCCCCATGTCCGTCAAGTACAACGTGCCTGAGGGATCGGCTGAGTATCTCATACTCAACGGTGCAGAATGCGAACCCTACATCACCGTTGACCATGCGGCTATGCTCTCTTACGGAAAAGAGATGATAGCAGGCATGAAGACCACTATGAAGTGGCTGGGTATCAAACACGGTATCATCGGCATCGAAGACAACAAACCGGATGCCATCGAGAACTTCAGGAAGCTGCTGGAGGGAGAAAAGGACATAGAGGTCAAAGCTCTTGCCCACACCTATCCCCAGGGCGCTGAAAGAGTTATCATTTACGAGTGCACGGGCAGGGTATGCGCCGCCGGTATGCTCCCCATCAACGTGGGATGCATAGTCAGCAACGTGGTATCAATGCTCAAGCTCGAACAGTATTTCGAAACGGGCATGCCCCTTGTTTCGAAGTTCCTCACAGTGGACGGAAACCTCGTCGCTCATCCGCAGAACGTGGAAGCCCCCATCGGAACGGCTATCAACGAGATAATCGATTTCTGCGGCGGCACAACCGGCGAAGTCAAGAAGATCCTTCTCGGAGGACCCATGATGGGAAGAGCTATCCCCAGAGACGACTTTGCCATCCTGAAGAGCAACAATGCCATACTGGTGTTCGACGATCTCTTCGCAAACAGACCCGACGAAACGGCCTGTATCAACTGCGGAAGATGCGTCGACGCATGTCCCATGAACCTGATGCCGGCAAGGCTTTCCAGAGCCTACAAGGACAAGGACGTGGATCAGCTCCGCGAATACAACGTAATGACCTGTATGGACTGCGGATGCTGCGCATACGTCTGCCCGGCGAGAAAGCCCCTCAACTTCGAATTCAGAATGGCCAAAGGCCTCGTTCAGGAGGACGATAAAAAACGCAAAGAAAAGGAGGCAAAGAACTGATGGCAGATAAACATACCAACCTCATAGTTTCTGCTGCGCCTCATGTGAATGCGCCTCAGGATACGGCGAGCATCATGCGCGATGTGTGCATAGCGCTCATCCCCGCCGTTTCCGTAGCGGTTTACGTTTTCGGACTGCAGGCCCTTATCCTGACGCTTGTCTGCTGCGCAGCCTGCGTCTTCATGGAGTGGGCGACAAGAAGAATAATGGGAAGGCCCGACACGACCTCCGACTGGAGCGCCATGGTAACAGGTCTCATCCTTGCACTTAACCTTCCCGTATCCATGCCTTACTGGATGGCCGTCGTAGGATGCTTCGTTGCTATCGTCGTAGCAAAGCAGTTCTTCGGAGGTCTCGGACAGAACTTCGCTAACCCCGCCATCGTAGGCAGGATCGCCCTGTTCATCGGTTTCGCGACCCAGATGTCCACATGGGCAGTTACGCCGAGAATGTCCTCAGCCATAGTCAACGTGGCAGGGGCAGACGCAATATCCGGCCCGACACCCTTAGGCCTTCTCGCAAAGGGAAGCGCTGTTCCCACCAACCTTGAGATGTTCCTTGGAAACATCAACGGTTCCATGGGAGAAATATCCGCAGCAGCTCTCATCATCGGCGGAGTATACCTGGTCATCCGCAAGGTCATCTCCCCGGTCATTCCTCTGAGCTTCATCGGATCCGTCGCAGTCATGTCCCTGGTCTTCGGACTCGATCCCATATTCCAGGTCTGCGCCGGCGGCGTCATGCTGGGAGCCATCTTCATGGCAACCGACTATGTCACGTCTCCGATCACCAATGCCGGAAAAGTCATTTTCGGTATCGGCTGCGGAGTGCTCACGATGCTCATCAGAATGTACGGAAGCTATCCCGAAGGAGTCTCCTTCGCGATACTCTTCATGAACATCCTGGTACCGCATATCGACAGTCTTACAAAGCACGTTGCTTTCGGTAAGGAGAAAGGAGGCAAGAAGTAATGGAAAAGAAATCTAAACTTTCGATCTTTACTAACGGCCTTATCAAGGAGAACCCGATCCTGGTGCTGGTACTGGGTACCTGCCCCACTCTGGCTCTCTCCACAGCCGCAATGAACGGTATCTACATGGGTCTTGCTCTGACCTTCGTTCTTACCTGTTCCAACATATTCATTTCGGCTCTCAAGAGGATCATACCCGACTCGGTAAGGATCCCCTGCTTCATCACCGTCATCGCTACCTTCGTAACGATAGTGCAGCTGGTGATCAAGGCGTATATGCCCGAACTGGACGGTATCCTGGGCGTATACATCCCCCTGATCGTAGTAAACTGCATCATACTGGGAAGAGCTGAAATGTTCGCCAGCAAGAACACCATAGTCGACTCCGCCATCGACGGACTCGGCATGGGCATAGGATACATGATAGCGCTCACCTTCATGGGCTGCGTAAGAGAGCTCATCGGAGCGGGCACCGTATTCGGCATGGCAGTCACAGTCAATTTCCTTACGCCGTTCTCCATCGCAACTCTTCCTCCGGGAGGCTTCTTCGTATTCGGCTGCATCATAGCCCTCATGAACAAGCTCACCAAAGGAAAGGTAAGAGAGAAGCAGGAAAACAAGTGTATGGGTTGCCCCGGAAGCAGCTTCTGCTCCAAGTCTCAGGAAGGAGGTTGTGATCAGTAATGAAAGCAGCACTTTTCTTAGTATTCACAGCGATAATAACCAACAACTACGTTCTGGTACAGTTCCTCGGCATCTGCCCGTTCCTGGGAGTTTCCAAGAAACTGAACAGCGCCATGGGTATGTCGGTGGCAGTTACCATCGTAATGGTCATAGCTACGGCGGTGACCTGGCCAATCCAGACCTACCTTCTGGACCCCAACGACATAGGATACATGCAGACCCTCGTATTCATCCTAGTCATCGCGGCTCTGGTACAGCTCATTGAGATAGTACTCAAGAAGTTCATACCGAGCCTGCATAAGGCCCTGGGCGTATATCTGCCGCTCATTACGACCAACTGCGCCGTGCTGGGCGTGTGCGTACTGAACATCACCAACGAATTCACATACGGACAGGCTCTTCTCAATTCCTTCGGAGCAGGCATAGGCTTCATGCTCGCCATGTTCCTCTTTGCGGGTGTGAGAAGCAGGATCGAGACCAACGACTACCCCGAAGCCTTCAAGGGCGTTGCGGGTACTCTCGTTGCGGCATCCATAGTCAGCCTTTCCTTCCTCGGTTTCTCCGGACTCGTCTCCGGACTCTTCGGAATGTAAGGAGGTAACGTAATGCCAGCATTTTTAACACCGGTTCTCCTTACAGTAGGAATAGCGGCAGTAGCCGCGATCATGCTCGCATTGGCATCGAAGTTCTTCTCGGTGCCCGTGGATGAGCAGCAGGTAGCGATCAGGGAATGTCTTTCGGGAGCCAACTGCGGCGCCTGCGGATATGCAGGATGCGACGATTACGCCCAGGCTCTTGCAGACGATCCCACGGTACCTTCCAACCTTTGCGCTCCCGGCGGAGACCAGGCTGCGACCAAGATCGCTGCCATTCTCGGCCAGGAAGCCATGGACGTTATCGAAAAGGTAGCCATCGTCCATTGCTCAGGCATAGACGACGTTACCAAGAAAGAGATGGAATATCAGGGCCTGAAGTCCTGCGCAGCCGCAAAAGGCTTCTTCGGAGGTCCCGGCGAGTGCAAGTACGGATGCATGGGCCTCGGAGACTGCGAAGCTGCATGTCCCCACGGCGCTATCCAGGTCTGCGAAGGCGTGGCCAAGGTAGACCGCAGCATATGCATAGGCTGCGGCATCTGCGCCAAGACCTGCCCCCAGCATCTCATCGAGATCGTTCCCTTAAAGTCCAGAGTCGTCGTAGGATGCTCTTCCTGCGATAAGGGCAAAGCCACGACCAAGGCCTGCGACAGAGGTTGCATCGCCTGCGGCAAGTGCGAGAAGGAATGCCCCTTCGACGCGATACACGTGGTGAACAACCACGCAGTCATCGACTACGACAAGTGCAAGTCC